>CAIMFA010000356.1 GCA_903840185.1 uncultured Lentisphaeria bacterium
ATTTCGCCTTTGGCGACCAACGCCTCGCCGTTGGATCACGCCCGGCGGGCCGCCGGTGGCAAGTAACGGGAAACAATTATTTGTTTGCATGGGAAACCCGGACAGTTCCGGGTTCCCCCTCGCGACCCTCCTCCCGAACTTTTTTGACGGAGAGTCTCCACTGCATTGTTGAATATCCTACAATCATGCGGGATCCCGCGACTTTGGATATTGAGTATTTGGCTGTTCTGTTGGATATTGGATATTGAGATTGGTTGCGGCTATGCCGCGCTGTGCCTTTCGTGGTTAACATGTATTGCCCGGTTTAAAGTTTTAAATTATGCTCTTGACTTTTTGCCGGAGTTGATATATAATTATTTATGTAACAAGTTTCAGCAATTTAAAAGAAAGTTTCATTCATGAATTCATATTCAGTTACAGATTACAGGCCGGCGCCTTTCTGGTTTTTAAACCATAAATTGGAAAAGGAAGAGATTTGCCGGCAGATATCATTAATGCATGAGGCGGGTGTAAGCGGTTTTTTCATGCATCCGCGCGCCGGATTGAAAACACCTTATGGTTCGGACGAATGGTTCAACATGATCGGGGTCATGGTGGACGAAGCGGAAAAACTCGGAATGAACGCCTGGCTTTATGATGAAGACCCGTTTCCATCCGGACCGGCCGGCGGCCGGGTCTTTTTTGAGAACCCGGAATTCGCCGCCCGGCAGGTCAAGTTTTATGAATTTATTCCGGACAGCAATGGAAAAATTGAAGCCGATGTCGGCGCCGGTAAAATACTGGAGGCGCTGGCGGTTAGAATGGATGCTTCCGGAAATATTGTGGAAATTAAAGATGTTGCAGGTGATATCGGGGTAATCCGGTCTGATTACTTTATGGCGCCGTGGAGCAGTTCATATTATATACAGCTTTTTGGTAAAACCAAATTCCCGCATTTCAGAGCCGAGACATTCAACCCGCATCTGCGGCTGGAATGCCAGTTGAACGGTGGAAACTGGAAGGTATATGTCTCCAGCGCGGAAATGAGGATAGGCGATGAAAAATACAGCGGTTTGCTGCCGGATAATCTCAATCCGGAATGCGTAAAACTGTTCATGGAATTGACCCATGAACAATACCGGAAACGCTTTAGTGATAAATTCGGCAAAACCATTCCCGGCATCTTCACCGATGAAACTTCCAGCGGCGGTGTTCTGCCCTGGACGCCGAAGTTCAACCAGACTTTTAAGGATATGCATGGCTACGACCTGCCGGGGAATTATTACCATCTGTTCAAGTCATATGGCAGGGAATCGCGCAAGGTGCGCCGTGATTTCTGGGCGACAGTTCATCAGCTTTTCGCGGCAAGTTTCTTTAAGCCGGTGGAAAACTGGTGCCGGGATAATTCGCTTGAACTTTGCGGGCATCTCATCTGCGAGGAAGACCCGCTGGTCATGGTTAATGTTTATGATTTGCAGCAGCACTTCGGGATTCCTGGTTTCGATCATATTACGTTCAATATTCCCAATGGCGAATTTTCATCGCTGAATTTAGGCGGTAAACTGGTTTCATCCGCCGCCTTGCAGCAGGGAAAAAACAAGGTATTGAGTGAATGTTTCGGCTGCAATCCATTTAATTTCGGCATTGACGGCATGAAAAAAATAGCCAACTGGCTGTATTCGCTCGGGATAACCTGGCTGGTGCCGCACGGGTTCTACTATTCATATGACGGCTACCGGAAGTATGACGCGGGGAAATCTTTCTTTTTTCAGGATGAAGAATTTGCTGATTTCAAACAATTTGCGACCTATGCGCAAAATACCGGTTATAAACTTGGCGAGTCGAAATCTTTAAATCATGTATGCATTTTATTTCCGATTACAGCGTTGAGGAGCCTGTTTCCGGCGGAGCGCGAACTGGCGGAAAAACTTCGGGCGCAGCTTTATGATTGTGTGCAGATACTTCTCAATAACCAGGTACAGTTCGACCTGGCGGACGAGGCGACGCTTTGCGGCAGCCGCATCGAGGCGGGTAAAATCCGTTGCGGCAGGCAGCAATATGATACTGTAATCAATTTATCGACTATGAACGAATTGTTCGCCCCGGAAATCCAGTCTGCACTGGCCGCAATCAAGGGGCAGGGGATCAGAATCATTGAATCATTCGAAGAGATTGCCGCCTTGCCGCAAGGCGCGGGAATTATTGAGCTGAGCGAAAGCAAAAAGAATATTTACGGTTATAAATCGCCGTTGAAGTTCCAGTGGCTGACGGTAAAAGAAAATGATGACGGCATCATCGTTTATATTTTTAATAACAATGCCGAACCGGGGATGTTCGATCTGAAATTCAACCGTGAATGCGCGGGCGCATATATTTATGATGCATTGTCAGATATTTACGCGGAAGTTCCAATGCAGAACGGCTTATGCAGTTATGCCGTCGGCGGGTTTGATGCGGTAATCCTGGAATTCAGAAAAGCAAGAATTGCCTGTCCGGAGTATCAAATACCGGAAGATCTGAAACGCCGGGAATATGCATTTGAGACCGCGCCCCAGTGGGATTATACGCCGCCCGGCGACGGCTGGCTGGCCGGACTTCACCGCTGGAATATCAGAGTCAGCGGCGGCCACATTTCTAAGAACTTAAATGAACAGCCGTTTGCCATTTTGAGAGATATTATTGGCACCGAGCTGCCGCACATGAAGAATCAACGTCCGCGTCCGATCTTTGACTGCTCCCCGACGGTTGCTTCGATTTATCCGCTGCATGCGGAGTTTTCCGCAGAATTCAGTTTGCCGCAGGAAGCCTTTGAGAAAAATCTGCTGCTGGTTTTTGAAAATGATACATTCAGCGGCGAATACCGGCTTTTCATCAATGATAAAGAACTGAATAAAGATGAAATCAAAAGGACTTTAGTTTACGATGCCTGGAACCTGACGGCAAATATCAATCAGCTTTGCGTTGCTGGAAAAAATATCATCCGTATCGTCTGGGAACAGGCCGGAGAATTTGACGGTTTGCGGAGTTCAATCTACATCAAGACAAACTGAACGCGATAATCAGTTCCGTACGGTGTGCTTTAACAGTAATCTGAAGTTTTCCTGAAAATTGAAATTTTAGTTCATGAAGCCCAGCGGAAAATTGATGAGCAGACGAATTTAACGGCGGGGATGAGTCCTTCAGGGCATCTCCCCTGTAAAATGGACTCCCCGGCAAGTTC
>CAIMFA010000357.1 GCA_903840185.1 uncultured Lentisphaeria bacterium
ACCCGCCATAACTATGAACATCAACAGGATTTGCCTCATTTTAATTCTCCTGAAAAAGTTAATCCGTATCCAGTTATGAAACCTCAATAATAGCAGGAAAATAACTTGATTCAGAGGGAAAGTCAATTTGATTATTAAAAAAAAGAATGAATTGGATTTGCAAAATTCAAACATATGATTTAAACTAATGAATGAAACAACTGTTTGAATAAGGTAATACCATGACAAAAAACAAAATCATATCGGCGGCGCTCGAAGAATTTGCGGAACACGGTTACCATGCCGCAACTATACGCAATATCTGCAAACGCGCGGGGGTTAATATTGCCGCGATTAATTATCATTTCTCCGGCAAAGCGGAACTTTACCGGCAGGCGCTGGAAATGATTTTTGCAGTTAAGCCGCCACTCCCCTGCGGAGATAAAATCCAATCTGACGCGGATATGAAATCAGTGATGCAGGACTGGATCAGAACATTTCTAAACCGCGGCAACGATAAGAAAGTGCCGGAAAATCTGTTGATGAAAAAAATAGCCCATCATGAGATGCTTAATCCTTCAGACGTCTTTGATGAGATTATTGAGGTTTATTTCAAGCCGGACATGCTTTCGCTGGAAAGTATATTAAGAAAAGGGATGCCCCCGGCCACGCCTGAAAAAGAGATTAAGATGCGGGTTTTCTCCGTTCTCGGAAGTTGCATTTTCTACTTTTTCCATGGCAGGTGTATCGAAAAAATCTGGACAGATGGCGATTTTCTGGAAGATAATATGGATATGGTCGTCAAACATATTGCAGAGCAGGGTCTAGCAGGCTTAAAATTCTATAACAACTCAATAACCCAATAATCAGAGCATAACACCATGAATAAATATACAGGCATTTTAATATCATTAACTTCACTTGCCGCCCTGCTGACGGCCGGTTGCGGCAAGCAGCCTCCGCCCGGCGGCGGACAGATGCAAATGCCGCCCGCTGAAGTCGCCGTCATAAGCGTTCAGTCGGAACGGGCAACCGTCTCCGCCGAACTGTCCGGACGGACAACAGCTTTTCTGGTGGCGGAAGTCCGCCCGCAAGTCGGCGGAATAATCCAGAAACGGTTATTCGAAGAAGGTTCGGATGTCAAAGCCGGCGATCTGTTATACCAGATTGACCCGGCGCTTTATCAGGCGGCATACGGCAAGGCCAAAGCCGACCTTGCCAAAGCTGAAGCCCATGTCGTTCCGCTCCGCGCGAAGGTTGAACGCAATAGAAAACTAGTTAAAGCCAACGCGGTCAGCCAGCAGAATTTCGATGACATGCTGGGTGAATTGAACACAGCGGAAGCTGATATTGATGTTGCCAAGGCAGCGCTGGAAACCGCCCGCATCAACCTGACCTACACCAGCGTCACGGCGCCGATTTCAGGGCGGACCGGCAAATCCCATGTTACGGTAGGCGCGCTGGTGACCGCCAATCATCTGCTGCCGCTCACCACAATTCAGCAGTTCAACCCGATCTATGTTGACGTCACCCAGTCAAGCGCCAACTTCCTGAAGTTGAGAGAGGAAGTTGCTAACGGCCTGATAAAAGTCTACGATCATGAAACCGCCAAAGTAAAACTGTTTCTGGAGGATGGCACACCGTACCCGCAGGAAGGTGAATTCAAGTTCCGCGACGTCACCGTGGACCAGAGCACCGGATCATTTATTCTGCGCACGGTTTTTCCAAATCCTGACAATGTGCTGCTGCCCGGAATGTTTGTACGCGTTGCCTCAAAAGAGGGAGTGGTGGAAAAGGCAATACTGGTTCCTCAGCAGGGAGTCATGCGCGACATGCGCGGGAATCCATACGTACTCCTGGTCGACAGTTCCGGCAAGGTCATTCAGCAGCCGCTGGAACTGGACCGCGGCATCGGCAATAAATGGCTGGTAAAAAGCGGCTTGAAACCTGGAGACCGCATGATTGTGGAGGGATTCCAGAAAATCCGCCCCGGCGCCACGGTTAAAATAGCCGGCGCTGAATCAGCCAATCCGCAAAATAATCAGACAGCCAAGCCGGGAGCGTCTTTATAATGATCCACTTTTTCATCAACCGCCCGATCTTTGCGTGGGTCATCGCCATCATTATCATGCTGGCTGGTATATTGTCAATCAACACCCTGCCGGTTTCACAGTATCCCGCCATCGCGCTGCCGGAAATTTCCATCGACGCATTCTATCCGGGAGCGTCGGCAAAAACGATTGAAGACACCGTCAGCCAGGTTATCGAGCAGAAAATGAACGGCATCGATCACCTTTGCTATATCTCGTCCACCAGCGATTCTTCAGGTTACGTGACTATTACACTGACCTTTGACGCCGGCACCGACCCGGACATCGCCCAGGTGCAGACCCAGAACAAACTGCAACTGGCCATGCCGCTGC
>CAIMFA010000358.1 GCA_903840185.1 uncultured Lentisphaeria bacterium
ACCTGGGAATATGCCAGTTTTATCATCGAAGCCATGGAAACCCACAGTCCGGTTACCATTTACGGATCTGTGCCGAATACCGGGTTGATCACCAATCTGCCGCAGGACGGTGTTGTTGAAGTCGCCTGTCTGGTGGACAAGCGCGGCGTCACCCCGACATTTTTCGGCAGGCTCCCGCCGCAATGCGCTGCCTTGTGTGACGCTAATATGCGGATGTTTGATTTGGCCGCTGATGCCTGCCTGCAGCGCTCAAAAGACCTTGCGGCTAAAGCCTTGATGCTTGATCCGCTGACCGCCGCGGTCTGCAGCCTGTCCGAAATCAAGGAGATGACTGAAAGACTGTTCAACGCCGAAAAAGCCTTCCTCCCAGGCTATAAATAAACAGGTATAGTCAACCATACAGTGCCCGCCGTAATGATATTGCGGCGGGCATTTTTACTATAGTCTGATGGAAAATAAAGTATGTTCGGAGTGGAGAATTGGAGCGGGTGAAGGGAATCGAACCCTCGTTGCCAGCTTGGGAAGCTGGAGCATTGCCATTATGCTACACCCGCGACTGTCTTGATATCTGGAACGGGTTATAAAATATTCCATAAAAACTTAAAATCAAGCTGATTATTCTAAATCTTGAATACTCCAGCCATCATTCAAATGAGCTTTTGAACAGATCCACGGAACTGAAATGCCCCTGCCAGTGCCGGGCTTCATGGATGCGGAACGGGGAAATAATGATCTCAATCAGGTCGAAACGGTAAACGACATTGGGGCTTTCAATTTCTTTCAGGTATCTCATTCCTGCCCGGTAGATGCGTTTTTTCTGCTTTTCAGAGAGTCCCTCCGCCGGCCTGGAGCGCGTGGTGTGCCGGCGGGTTTTGACTTCAACAAACGCCAGAATCCCGCCGTCGCGGGCAACGATGTCAACTTCGCCGGATTTGACTTTGTAATTCCGGCAGAGGATTTCGCAGTTTTTGGACTGCAGCAGTGCACAGGCCAGCTTTTCACCCCGTCTGCCGGTGCGCAGGTGCGCGGCTCTGGCCTGATGGAAAGACAAACTCATTTCTCTTCGGAGTCGCCGCCCAGGGTGAAATGCAGGAACAGCACCAGCAAGAGTGATATTCCGGCAACCCACAGGCCAGCATTAGTCAGATTGAAAAAACTGCCTACCGACGCTTCGGTTTTTATCGGCTCTGACCAGTTGTAAATGGTCTTGGAGAGAAAGCCTGACATGAAGTTAACGCACGGGTATGCCAGCAGCATTCCGAGTATTACCCAGATCACGTAGATGCGGCCGGCGGCAAGTGAAGCGATGGCTGTTACAGGAACGCGGCAGCACAGTGAAATGCCGGTGCCGCATATAATCCCGCCGATCAGCGAAGCCCAGAAATAAGACGGTCTGACATGTATATGAACCAGTCCGGACTTTTCAGCAAAGAAAAACAACGTTACCCCGATTGCAATGGAGAAAAGAAAGGTCTTCAATACCCTGCTGTCTTTCAGGCGGATTGCGTTGAGGCAGGTGCTGCGCCAGGCCAGATCCGATTTGATCAGGAGAAAGCCGAACGCGATGCCGACGAAGATTGCCGCGACCAGACGGTAATTGCCGGTAAGCGCCAGAGGTTCCATTATTTATCTCCTCCTGCTTTTGCGCCTTCTTTACGGCGCTCCATCAGGATGGCAGTCATCGTCGCAATCCCGAAAGTGCTGATCAGGAATATCCATGCTCCGGAGGACATCTGAATGGCTGCCGCCCATTGCCCGAAAAAAGTGTCGCCCGCCAGTTGCAGCCCCAGCATGACCAGAAAACCGCCCGCCAGCCCGAAAACAATGGTTTTAACGAAAGTTGCGGCAATGCCGTCCCCTTCGGAATCCTGCATAAAACGGATTTTCCATTTGCCGCTGATGATTGAAGCGGCCAGGGCGCCGATGAAAATGCCGCAGAGAAACCCGGTCTGCCAGTCCAGCGCCGGCGGCGGGTTAATCGCTTTATCTTTTACCGCGGTATTGCAGTATTCCGAAACTACCACCATGCCGTCGCCCATGCCGAGCGAGTCGTCAAACAGGTAAAGACAGAAAACTATCAACAGCGCGATTAAGGCTCCGTTGATGTAAAATGACCATTTGCCGGTAACTATATTCATTCGCTTCAAGCTCCTTGTTCGCCGTGTATTCAACAATGCTTATATAAAAATAGCCGGATTTTTCTTAAATTCAACATTGCAGAATCCGGCATTCGGGTTAAATAGTAATATGACTTTTGTTTATATTAGAACGATAAAATGGAGGCTATCAATGTCTTTCAGAAATTTAAGTCCGCAGCGGATGTTTATCGAAATGGCCGCTGAACATGTCCCGCAATACGCTTTTAACGCCAAAACCGACTTTGCCAAGTGGAAAAAGCAGGCATTGCCTAAGGTACTTGCGACTATCGGCGACAGTCCGGAACGGGTGCCGTTGAACCCGCAACTGCTGGCGGAATGGGAACATGACGGACTGACCAAGCAGAAATGGCTGATAGATGTTTCAAAGCATATCTCCGCGACCCTGCTGATTGCCTTCCCTGAGAAACTGAAAAAGGGGCGGAAATACCCCGCAATTCTCTGCTGTCACGGTCACGGGGCATACGGCAAAGACCCGGTTATGGGCAACGATTCATCTCCCGAGCTGCGGAGCGCTATAGCGCAGCACAACTACAACTACGGACATCAGATGGCCAAAGCCGGCTTCATCACTTACGCCATTGACTGGATCGGGTTCGGGGAGCGCAACGACAATAGCAAACCGAACCATCGTTTTCAGCAGGGACGCGACTGGTGCAACCTCTATTACCTGCACGCCACCATGTTCGGCATGACCTCGCTGTCGATCAATGTCACCCACGGCAAAGCCGCCACCGACTTCATCTGCTCGCTGCCTCAAGTTGATTCCGGCAAACTTGGAGTCATGGGGCTCAGCGGCGGCGGGACGATGACCCTGTGGATGAGTCTCTGTGACGAACGCTTCAAGGCGACGGAAATCATCTGCTACAGTGACCTGTGGGCGCATTTCGGCATCCGCGACATCAACTATTGCGGGATGCAGGTGGCTCCCGGCCTTTACAAACTGGTTGACCTGCCGGAGCTCCAGGGCCTGCTTGCTCCGCGTCCATTGCTGATCGATATCGGCGCCAACGATTCGTGCTTCAAAGTGGATACTGCAATGACATGCTTCAAGAAGCTCGAGAAAATCTATGCGGCGGCCAAAGCGTCAAAGAATCTTCAGCTTGACCTGTTCCCCGGGGAACACGGCTGGGGCGGCAACAAGGCGGCCGCATTCTTCAAACAGCATCTCGGTTGATTGCATAAGTTATTGCTAATCAGTACATAAAAACAGCGGTTTACAGTACAATCTGTAAACCGCTGTTTGCTTAATATATTCAGACTTCCGGTCAGCCGAGGGACTGGCAGACCGTGATCGCTGCGACGCCATAGATATCTTCGGCAGTACAGCCGCGGGAAAGGTCGTTGACCGGCCTGCCCAGTCCCTGCAGGATCGGGCCGTAGGCATCGGCTCCGGCCAGGCGCTGGGTCAGCTTGTACGCAATGTTTCCGGCGTTCAGGTCCGGGTAGATCAGAACATTGGCATTACCGACAATTTCGCTTTTCGGCGCTTTCTGGATGGCGACTTTCGGTACCAGTGCGGCATCGACCTGGAGTTCGCCGTCCGCGATGATGTCCAGATTTTCATTCTTGATCTTTTCTTTGAACTTGGCGGTGGCGGCGACGATCTTATTCAGAATTTCGTGTTCCGCGCTGCCGTGGGTTGAGAAGGACAGGAACGCCACTTTAGGCTGTTTGCCCAGCAGGGCGCGGTAGGTGTTGCAGGTTGCCATGGCGATGTCCACCAGCTGGTCTGCATCCGGATTCGGGTTGACGCCGCAATCGGAATACAGCAGCACGTCGTCACCGGAAATCGTCGGGGTCTTCAGGTCCATTACGAAACAGCTGCTGGCGATCTTGATGCCGGGAGCGGTGCCGATACAGTTGAACGCGGCGCGCAGCATGTCCGGAGTGGACGCGATGCTGCCGGCAACCATGCCGTCAACTTTATTGTTGCGGTTCATCATCGAGCCGAAAAAGATCCGGTCTCTCATCGCCTTGCGGGCATCGTCCAGGCTGATGCCTTTTTTCTTGCGGAGTTCGCAGAACTGCGCGGCGTATTCTTCAAAAAAGTCGCAGGTCAAATGATCCAGCGTCTTGAATTTGCGTTCCGTGATTCCAGCTTCCTTGCAGGAGGCGTCGATTTCCGCCGGTGTGCCCAGCACGGTTACTTCCGCGGCCACGCCGTTTTCAATAATCATATTGGCGGCGACGACTACCCGGGGATCCATGCCTTCCGGCAGAACCAGTGTTTTTTTCGCGCTGCGGGCCCGTTTTACGAACAGATCGATCGCTGACATAGTTTTTCCCTTGAATTTATATTTAATATTCTAAAATAGTTTATGAAACCGTAATTACTGAGCTGAATTTTCAGCTCCAACCACCTTGCGGTGATTCAGCGTGTTGACCACGCCGCGGGCAATCATCAATTCTTCATTCGTCGGCATGATCACGACTTTCGTGACGCTTTCCGGCGTCGAAATTATGCCTTTCTTGCCGGAGAACTCTTCATTCTTGGCAATATCCAGGATAATATTTAAGCCGCTGAGGCGTTTGACGATTTTCTCCCGGATGTAGGCGCTCCATTCGCCGATGCCGCCGGTGAAGACGATCGCGTCGGCGCCGCCCAGCAGCGCAAGATAGGCCCCGATATATTTGACGATGCGGCGGGTGAACATCCGACGTGCCCGCAGCGCCTGTTTATCACCCTTCAGTTCGGCTTCGATAATGTCGCGCATATCTGAACTGTTGATGCCGCCGACGCCCAGCAGGCCGCTCTGCTTATTCAGTATCTTGTCGATTTCCTGCGCGCTCTTGCCGAGTTCGATCAGCCGGATCACCACTGCCGGATCCAGATCGCCGCAGCGGGTGCCCATGACCAGGCCTTCCAGCGGGGTCATGCCCATGGAGGTGTCAATCACCTGGCCGTTGCTGATTGCCGCCATGCTGCAGCCGTTGCCCAGATGACAGGTGATCAGGCGCAGTTTTTCAAACGGAGACCCCAGGAACGCGCCGGTGGCTTCGGCCACAAAGTTGTGGGAGGTGCCGTGAAAACCGTATCTGCGGATGCCGTGCTTGGTGTACAGATCGTAAGGCACCGCGTAAAGAAACGCTTCAGGGGCCATGGTCTGGTGGAACGCGGTGTCGAAAATCGCAATATTGGGAACGCCGGGGAATGCCTCTTCGCAAGCTTCGATCCCGGAAAGATTGGCGGGGTTGTGCAGCGGAGCCAGTGCGAAACAGTCGCGGATGATCTCTTTGACATGTTCATTGACCAGCGCCGGCTTGGTCGCCTGTTCGCCGCCGTGCACCACGCGGTGCCCGATCGCCTCGACTTCGGCTAGATTCTTCAAAACGCCGATTTCAGGGTCGGTCAGGATGGCGCAGATACTTTTCAGCGCGTCAACATGATTCTGTACCGGCGGGTTGCTGTCCTGGGAAAAACCGTCGCTGCGCTTATATTGCAGCTGCGGCTTGTCCGAACCCAGCCGCTCGACCTGTCCTTTTGCCAGCATTTGTTCCTTACCCATCGAAAAGAGGGTAAATTTCATTGACGAACTTCCCGCGTTTAAAACCAAGACTTTCATGTTGCCGGATTCCCTTGTTTATATAAAATTAAAAATCAAAAAGCGCTCTCAAGTACGGCTATGCCACCACTATAACCTAGCATGAAACAGACCGTTTTAAAAGTCCGTAAAATAACAAATAACTGCAAAAACAATAAAAATATGTCATTTTTTGTCAAAAATATTCAAATTCAGTCAAAATCCTGCCGGATATCGCTCTCCGTATCAGGATAATATAGTGAAAAGACCGTATTACCGTGAGCGGCGTCATCCGCTATATATTACTATAATATTAATATCGTAAAGATAAAATGAAAAAAG
>CAIMFA010000359.1 GCA_903840185.1 uncultured Lentisphaeria bacterium
GATTGAAAATCTTAGTAGTAATATTGTTTTCAATAAAAACATCTGAAATAATAACCCGGCCGCGCTGACCTGAGGCAGTTTCAGAATCTTTGGCTGAGCTGTCTTTGGCATAACCGAAAATGGCTTTTACCGCGGGATTGTTTTCGGCAACAGCATCGGCGGAATTATTGATTTGATCCGCAAAGGTTTTATTCAGCCGGTTGTAGTGGTAAGCCGTACGGTGTGCTATCGCGCCCTTGACGGAAGTTCCTGGAATCAAAACCAATTCCTCATGAATTTCCGGCTTATTATCCGCCGTCCAGATTATCGCCTGCTCCATAACCGGCACCATGTCCGCCTCCTTGCCGGCAGTTCCGGAGCCGAACACCCAGAAATCGTCCGGGGTTAATTCAAGCCGGTACTCAGTGTATTTGGACTGCTGCCGGCTTTTTTTAGATACTGGCGCGGCGGTCGCCGGTTTGGCGGAATTTAATGAGCTGGCTTTGTTGAGATAAATTTCCAGTTGTCCCGGGTTCTTCAAGTCAAAAATTGCCTGCCATGACAATTCAGAAACTACCTCGAGCTCTCCGAAGCCGCAACGGGTGCCGCCGCCGATGCGGAACCCCGGGCTGCTTAACAGCTGCAATAAGTTTTCCCAGCTTGCTTCATCTTCGGAATTACCAGCTAATTCAAGTTCAAATACAAAGCGCGCGCCTCTGGGGATGGCGGTACGGTCAAACTTGCCGCTGTCATCGACCGCGCCCCGATGATTAATCCGGCAATGGTCGCGAACAATCAGCTGTTTGAAAAACTTCAAATATGCTGAATTCATTTTATCCGCAGTGATCAAGCCTTCCAATGCTCCTAATTTTTCATCCAGCAGATTCGCGTGAGAAATAATCAGCCTGGAGCCGCGCCCGTCACCATTATCCTGATGTCCGAAAATATGCTTTGCCGCATCCTTGTCAAGGGCTTCAAATTCATGGCGCAATACTCCGCATAAAGATGTCCCGTTAATCTGCGGAATACCGTTAGCGTCAACCTGCACCGGAGAATCTTCGATGATGTCTGATTCCCCGCTGCCCGGATGCAGCGGGGTTTTTGCTTCAACTGCAATTCTGGCAATATAACGTAAATTATTTTCCATGGTGATACTCCTTTATTTCTTAGCCTTTTTTGCCATTTCCGCACATAACAGCACTGCGAACTGCAGTGTATGCCGTTCGTCATTATGCTTAGAGAATTTTTCCAGTGCAGCTTCAAGTCTTTCGGCCATTCCAGACTTTTCCCATGCTTCGGCCGCCTTGCCATGTTTCAGGAAACCTTTGTCCTGAATTTTCCCTTTGCGCTTGATATGGTCCTCATAAGAACGAGGCTTAGTTTCCGGGTCAGTTTTGGTCGTTTCAAACAAGCAGTTTTTCAGCGCCCCATAATTTTCAGAAGAAGACGCGATCGCGCGAACGGCGCCCCACTGGCTTGGAGTGATCCGGCATGAGTGCCATTCCTCCACTTGCGAGACCACTGCTTCATAGATGATGTTATGCATATTAATATCTGTAACGCGTTCATTAAACCAGGTTATTATCTGTTCGTCAGAATCGTTATCTATTGACAGAATTGAGGGGGATTTATTTTTGCTGTCGTTTTTGCATTTTTTTAATTCAAAGCCATTCTTAAGAAATGCGGGATTTATAATAAGCTTGCCGAATCCTTCCGCCAGATAAGCGCCGACGCCGCAAGCTATGCGCGCAGAATCCGGCCGTGTCTCGGATTTTATCACAATGACGCTGCCTTTTTCAATGCAGACCCGGTCGGCGTCGCGGGTTTTGCGTTTAACATTCCACGGCGCATAGACAACGGAACGGATTTGAGACTTTTCAATAAGGATTTTGCCATCCGGGAATCCCAGCATTGCCGGCAGAGGCATCAGGGTTGGCTCGCCGTATTTATCAAAAAATGCCAGGCGGCTTTCCGCGTAAAGCAAATATTCCCCGCATTTATCTTCAGTTGACAAATTATCAGATTTATAGTTGTCAATCAGACTGATATTAACCCTTCCGTACTGCCCGGTCTTTGAGCGCCCGACCGACTTGTTGCCGACGATGGATTTTATAATTTTATTCTGCAAATCCGGAGATATTTTATCAGCTTCAAATTCCACGCTGAATATCCACTCGCACCCGCCTGATAATGCATCGTAGCCGAATAAAATGCCATCTTTGGTGCGGCGTTTCCCTGAATCATACGCCGACTTCATGGAGAATGCGTGGTCCACTTTGCACGTGCCTGCGTCTGGGTGGAAATATCCTTTTCTGACCTGTTTCAATTGAATACCGGATTTCGCCAGGATGCTGAATTCGTCAGTTGACAGGCAATGATGCTGATAAATCTTATCGGCAGCCGACTCGTCTTTCTTGTGAAACCATCCGCCAGGGCTGCGCAGAAAACGCAGATTGTTTAACGCCGGATGCGCATCGCCAAAGCGCACCGCGCCGGAGTGGAATACGTTGAAAGCGTCCTCGCCGGACAGCGAATTATAAAGCTCCCCGGCCGCGATTCCGAGAAAATTTGCGCCTGGCACAAAATCCAGGCTCTCCGGGCTGCCTTCGGTAGCCGCAATGGAATTCATCACAATATCCGATAAAAACTCACATTTAAACCATTTTGCCATCATTTTTTCACCTCAAACAGTTCAATTTTGCAACGCCCGAAGCCGCGATTGCGCTTCAATCCCAGCCGTTTGATAAATTTCATGCACCGCTCCATTGCCGGAACATCTTCATCCGCAATACCGGAAATTTTGCCAAACAAGGTGAGTGGAACAGTATAGTTACAACGGCGCAGACTATCATCCTGCGCCATGCCGTCCCGGTCTATTTTAGTTGAAGAGACGCCGCGAAATAATATTTCTGTTCCTTTGTTGTCTATAATAGTCTTTTTAATTTTTGCAGTAAGTTCGGCATTTGAAAAGACACATTTGCCCTGACAGTCGGCTGTATGGGACTTGCGCATTTCCATGCCGAAGCAATTCTGGATAAACTGCTTATCGGCAACAATTTCCGCCGCCTCGCGCAATAACCCCTTGATTGTTCTGCCGGGAATCACCGGTAGCTTGTCACTGCCGCACAGCGGCATATCATCGGCATCGGCGCCGGTATTCAATCCGGAGGCACAGTGCCAATCACTGTAGAAAGAGATTTTGTAAATTAATTCAGCCATTTATTCTTTCTCCCTGTTAAAGATTTCAGCAACAGTCAGCAAATCGTATGCCGGGTTTCTGTCTGTATTTTGTGAAAGAAGGTGCCGCAATTTTTCTGCTCCGGGTTGCTCCGGCAGCAATTCTTTAAGCGCTTTCTCAAATTCCTTGATGTCTTTACCGTATTTTTCTGATGCAACATCATCAAGGCGTTCCAGCATTATCCTTGCAGAGTTGACATCGCGATGCAATTCTGACACCCAGCGGCGAATTCCACTTTTCAGGGGACTGCATTTTTTCAAAATCTTCGCCGCGTCAATTAAAGAATCTATCTTCGGTTTTGAACGCAAATAATAAGGCCCGAAATTAAATTTATAACTTCCGGCAGTCAATTCACGTTCAACAATTTTTTCATACGAGTCAATGTAACCGCCAAGCTCAAGGTGGAATGCCAGACTTGAGCATTCTCTTGTAGCTTTCTTTGCGTACGAGCATAGTTCTTCAGCCAGACTAACCGCAAAGTGGAACGGATATGACGGCTTTACTAAAGCAATACCGGCACAGGCGGTCAGCCCGTTTTTAAAAACATCGCACAATTCAGGCATACCTTTGAATTTATCTTTCGTTTCAAGTTCAAAATAGCCCAGAAACTTTTGGGTGAATGGAATTGCCAGATCGCCGCGGCACACAACCGTTAAATCATCGCCGCCGAGAACAACCGGACGGAACGGATAGTATTTGCCGGTCGCCGGAACAATTATTTCTTTAAAAGCTTTACTTGCAGCGGATGCAGTAGCTTCATCCAGCGCGGTTGAGAACATTCCCATCAATTTAGCGATATTTTGTCCACTTGCGGATATCTGCTGAATTATTTTGCCAAGGCCGTTGCCGTCGGCATGGATTACCGCCAGCAAGTCTCCTTTATTATCGTCTACAATATATCCAAAGTTATCGGTAAATTTATTTTTGTCCGCCACCGCTCCGAGTTTCTCCAGCAGGCGCATTTTACTGTCTTTGCCCGCTTCAATCTTTCTGTCAGTAGCAAGGTCGAGCAATTCATCTTCCACTCTAACCGCCGGCTTTCCGGTAGTCTGTGAACGGCGCACGATGCTCAGCCCAATATCCGTCGGGCGGGTTCGATTATTGCGCTGCGCTTTTAACAGTTGTTCTAATTTATTGAAGTGCTCCTGGCCTATTTCGTCATCGGCTTGCACTACAGCCTGGCTTACGGTTATTCCGGGAGCTGTATCATTGACGAATTTCGGAAAGTGCAGGTAAATAGTTTCCGCCGCCTCTTTGCTGTTAAATATTAATCTTATGTTACCGGCGGCAGCCACGACTATCTCTGCCTCTAATTTATGATTTTCGAGAAATTCATCTTTTTTGTCTTTACACAAAGCCTCGATCAGTTCACTGGCCCCGACGATGTGCTTCAACTTCCCGGTCGAAAAGATGAAATCCTGAATCCCCTGGATACTTGCTCCATAAAGATATTTCATACAAAACCCTTCCCCTATTTTGATGTTCTATAGCTATTGCAGCGGATAGTGGTCCATCCGCAGCCGAATACACTGAAACGCCCTACATGCACCCATGGCAGATACTTCAAGGTGCCGGCGAACGGGCCAAAATCGCCGGTATACCGCATTTCACCGACAAATCCATCCAGTCTTATCTGGTCACCGGTGCGGCTTGACGTTCGCGAAACATGATAGTTTCCGCCGTTGACCTTTTCACTGGCAATGTTTGCGGCTAAACACTTTAAATGGTGAGCGTACTCATCATCTTGATTTAAAGTCATATCATTATAGTAACTGGAGATTTCAGTAATCCTGTCATAGAGACGGGCAAAAAGCACACTGAACGGAATTTCTTCCGAAAATATCCGATCCTGGCTTTTCAGCCGGGTCGGAGTGATAAAATCGATCAGAATCTCATGGCTTGCCGGGAAGTCGGTCTCCACAATGCGCGATGAAAGTTTCAAGCATTTGCAGACGGCATTACGCTTTCCCACGCCCATATAACCAATCGTTTCGATTACCTTGTCGAAAAATGATTCATACTCAGAGGCTACTCCAAGCAGTATTACTTCCAGAATAAAGCTTTTAAGGTCCGGACGGGAAAAGTAGCCGCGCAGAACAAACGGTTTTGACGGGTTATGATTGCGGCTTAACGCCGGGTCAGTATTCTCCGTCATAAAAAAAGCCTTGTATAAATCTATCTTATCGGAGAACTCCGAAATGGTTTCATCCCGCGCCAGAACCTGTGCCAGGGCATAGCCGAATGCCCCGCGGAAGGTTATTGTCGGCACATCCTCGTGCAGGGATAGCGGCTCCGGGGAATTGAATTCGTAACGTAACTGCTTGATCGCCGTCATGGCAAATCCTCCCAGATTATGCGCAGCACCTGCCATCCGAGAATTTTATCAGCCGGAACCGCCTCGCCAATAGCAGGACGGTAATCGGGAACATATTCAGGCGAAAGCACCCAGCATTCACGGTATTCTGCTCCGTTGAGTTCCGGATAGCCGCTTGGATTTAATCGAATTGCGGGGCGGGCCTCCGCCGGGCGCAAATCGAATCCGGTAATTTGATAGGCTGCGGCAAGAGTATTTTCGTGCCCCCAGAAAGACTGCCATTTGCGTTCTTGCAGCATTTTGCGGAAAACATCGAGCAGGGCGGGCATAATGACCACACGCCGCCGGATCAGGCTCAACGGAAATGTACTGCCCACAAGAAAACTCATCATTACGACTCTCCC
>CAIMFA010000360.1 GCA_903840185.1 uncultured Lentisphaeria bacterium
ATGCGCCGCCGTCTCCCCCTCAAGAAAGCCGCGGCAATCAAAATTATCGGATAAAATAGCCATTCAAGCCTTTGAAACTTAGAGTTTTTGATGTATCTTTCAGCTCTTTTAATAATGTTTCTTTAATTCATTATTTCAACCGTAATAAATAAAAAAGGAGTTCTAAGATGTCAGCAATATATGATATCCATGCTCGTGAGATTCTCGATTCCCGCGGTAACCCGACTCTCGAAGTCGAAGTAACCCTGGACAGCGGCATTATGGGTTCCGCCGCCGTTCCGTCCGGCGCCTCCACCGGCGAAAACGAAGCGCTTGAGCTCAGAGACGGCGACAAAAAACGCTATCTCGGCAAAGGCGTGCTGAAAGCCGTTGAAAACGTCAATGAAAAGATTTTTCCGGAACTCGAAGGCATGGACGTCCTCGATCAAGCCGGTATTGACCAGGCCATGATTGACCTGGACGGCACCCCGACCAAGAAAAAACTCGGCGCCAACGCCATCCTCGGCGTATCGCTGGCCTGCGCACATGCCGCCGCCAACTTCCTCGATCTGCCGCTGTTCCGCTATATCGGCGGCGTCAATGGTAAAGTTCTCCCCGTCCCGATGATGAACATCATCAACGGCGGATCTCACTCCGATGCCCCGATCGCGTTCCAGGAATTCATGATCCGTCCGGTCGGCGCCTGCTGTTTCAAAGAAGGCCTGCGCATGGGCGCTGAAGTCTTCCACAGCCTGAAAAAATTGCTGCACGACAAAGGTCTGAGCACCGCGGTCGGCGATGAAGGCGGTTTCGCCCCGAATTTCGCCGGCGGCACCGAAGAAGCCCTGGAAAGCGTTATGAAAGCGATTGAAAACGCCGGTTACAAAGTCGGCGAAGACGTCAAAATCGCGCTGGATTGCGCCGCTTCCGAATTCTTCAAAGACGGCATTTACGATTACTCCAAGTTCGAAGGCCCGAACGGCGCCAAACGCAGTTCCGCCGAACAGGTTGAATATCTCGCTTCGCTCATCGCTAAATACCCGATCGACTCCATCGAAGACGGTATGTCTGAACGCGACTGGGAAGGCTGGAAGCTTCTCACCGACAAGATTGGCGACCGCTGCCAGCTCGTCGGCGACGACCTGTTCGTAACCAACGTCCAGTACCTGAAAAAAGGTATTGATATGGGCGCCGGTAACTCCATTCTGGTCAAAGTCAACCAGATTGGCACGCTGACCGAAACCCTGGACGCCATCGAAATGGCGCACAAGGCCGGTTACACCGCCGTTATCAGCCATCGTTCAGGCGAAACCGAAGATACCACCATCGCTGACATTGCTGTCGCGACCAACGCCGGACAGATCAAGACCGGTTCGCTTTCCAGAACCGACCGTATCTGCAAATACAACCAGCTGCTGCGCATTGAAGAAATGCTCGGCGATCTGGCAAAATACGGCTGCAAAAAGTAATCCTAGGTTACTTTCGAATATACAAAAGCGGGGCTTCGGCCCCGCTTTTTTTATGCCTTTATTACTGAAAAGCCCCGTAAACTGCCATGCCGGAAAAAAAGATATAGCAGGAACCATATATTAGTGTAACCGAATTGACAGATTCAACGACTGATTATAGAACAGTTCATTGGCCATTTGAATTGGAAGAGTCAAAACCGGTAAGCATGGTGCCTCCGGTAAAATAAAGGATCACAGCTATGAAAAGGTATGCAGTTCTATTGCTGTTTGCCTTGTTTGCCGCAACTGTCATGGGCGAAGACATCACAACTATTGACGGAACCGTTTACAAGGATATTAGAATAACCGAAACAACTCCAATCGGCCTTAATTTCGTCAGTAATGACAAAGCCTGCTGGGTTGATTTTCGAGATCTGCCGCCTGATGTCGCTCAAAAATATGGCTATGATCCGGCCAAAGCGGCGGAATTTGAAAAAGCTCTTGCTCAAAATCAGGGCAGCGCGGTTCCCGGCAATCCCGCGGATATGGTCGCCGATAAAGCCGCCCTGGAACGCGATACGATTCCAGAGGCCGCTCCTCCGGCTCCAGTGCAGGGTGTTAATGTGGCGGTTAATACGCCGGTTGCCAGCGCATCGGTGAATATTGCGCCGCCACCGCCTCAAGTTATCGTCGTCAACAATGGCGATACGGTGGTTTATGATGACCAGATCGTTTATGAACCGACTACCACTGTGTGGGTGTCATGGTGCGGCCGCTATTATCCGCGTTCCTACTGGCACTACTGGTACTGGAAAGATCGTTATGTCTATTGCGACGGCCGTTATTATCCTGCACACAGTTATTATCGCGGCGGAGTATGGGACCATGGCAGATATTACAAATATGCCCCGGATCCGCGCCGGAACTCCCCGCCCGGAAACCGCGATTCCCGTTACTCTTATTCCGTACGCGGAGATAATCACGGAACAAATAAAAATCAGGCTGTACCGAATAATGACCGCAATTCAAATAAAAATCAGACCGCAGTATCTGACAACCGCAGCTCAAATCCGGTTCAAAACGTCAACAATGACAATCGCGGTAAATCCCAGAATGTTGTAAATGAAAACCGCAAACCGTCGGGACTGGTACTGGTTGATAAACAAAACGTTACAAAAACTCAGAATGTCAGTAATGACAATCGCGGGGTCAGCCAGACAACTCCGGTAGTAAATGAAAATCGCACCAGAGTTCAGAATGTTGTCAACGAGAACCGTAAGCAGTCAACAATTACGCAGGTTGACAACCAGAGTACTGTAAAAACTCAGAATGTAGTATATGACAATCGCGGGGTCAGCCAGACAACACCGGTAGTAAATGAAAACCGCACCAGAGTTCAGAATGTTGTCAATGAGAACCGTAAGCAGTCAACGCAAGTTGACAACCAGAGCACTGTAAAAACTCAGAATGTCAGCAATGACAATCGCGGTTCCGCAAGAACTCAGAATATCGTGTATGACAATCGCGGTGCCAGCCAGATCGCGCAGGTTATTCCTGCCCGCGTTCCGGCGGTAGTTGAAAGCCCCCGTGCTGTTCAGCCGGCTGCCGTTGACAGCCGTACTCCTGGAATTCCCGCTACAGTCACCCAGGGAGTATCTGACAGGGGCGGCGGCGACAATTTCCGCAGTGGTGATCGCGGTGATCGTGGTGACGGACGGCGCTAGTTCTGACTATTTTTCCTGTTAAATGTAAAATGCCAGGTGCGGTAATTCTTCAACCGCATCTGGCCTGAGCCCTTTCTTCTGTTCTCCCCCCTTATTTTTTCCGGATTTATAAAAAATGGACTTTTTTTTAAAAGAGCTATTGCGTTTTTAGCTATTCCTAGCTATACTATTAGGTATAGCTAGGAATAGGCGAGAGAAATTCAAGGATTCATTTAAGTTTAAACTGGAATTTAGAGTATGTTAGTTGATCGCGACAAAGCATTGCCAATTTATCATCAGATGGCGGAAGATTTGCGGCGGAACATCACCAGCGGCAAACTGGCCGGCATGCTTCCGGCAGAAAATCAACTATCAGAAAGCTACAAGGTAGGGCGCAATACGACCCGCAACTGCCTGAAAAAACTTGAAAGCGAAGGCCTGATTTACCGGATAAACGGCAAGGGTGCGTTTGTCTCTCCCGGTGTAGATAAAAAAATCCGCAATCTGCTGGTAGTTGTCGACCGTTTGGGCAGCGGCCCGTACGAATCTTTGCATTCGCTGATTGCCGGAGCCGCAGCGGCCTGTCATGATGTGGGGGCGCAGGTGCAGCTGATTCTCATCACACAACTTGAAAAAAGTATTGAACTGGTGAAATATGACGACCGTTTTCAAAGCGCGATTTTATTTCTTTTCAGCCATATTTTGACTGATGATATTGTGGCAGTCGCTGAAAAATCCGGGATGCCGTTTCTGATTTCCGGAGTTCCTGAATACCAGAAATATAATTATCTGGATATTGACAACCGCTATGCTATGCGCCAGGTGGTTGACCGGCTGTTTGAACTTGGACACCGCCGTTTCGGAGTGGCGGCATGGCATGATGATCCGGTGGGGCATTTTAAGCAGCGGATTGATGCCGTGAACGAACGCTTGAAGGAACTTGGGGTGTCCATCCCGCCGGAATTGAAGATAATGAGAGGCGGAAAACTGCTGTCCGACGGCCAGTCCAGTGATGACTCTTTTGTTGAAGCTTTTTTCCGTAAAGGATGTCAGCCGCCGACAGCTATTGTTTGCGTTTCCGATCCGCTGGCCCGGTTGTCGCTGCAATATTTACGCCGCCACGGTTTCCGTGTACCGCAGGACATTTCCGTAACCGGGTTTGACGACCATGAAAGTTGCCGGTTCCTTGAACCGCCACTTTCCGCCGTGCATGTTGATTATTTCCAGATGGGTAAAACTGCTGCTGAAATGTTACTGGAGATGCTGGATGATTTCAGCCTCCGCCGCTGTCAGAAATTGTGTGAATGTGATTTGATTGTGCGTGAAAGTATCGGACCGGCTCCGAAGCATCCGGTACGCTCGCTTAATATATAGCATAAGAAACATGAAAGATGAAAAAGGGAAAAAAAGTCAAAAACTCAACGGAGGCAAAACAAATGAAAACTCAACGGAAACAGCTTTTTACGCTTATCGAGCTCCTCGTCGTGATAGCAATTATCGCAATTTTGGCATCAATGCTTCTGCCGGCGCTGAATAAAGCCAGGATCAAGGCCCGTTCGGCGGCGTGCATGAGCAATCAGAAACAGTCGCTGACCGGCATTGCCATGTATGCCGACATTTCCCGCGGTTATGCCGTCGTGCCGGAGGGCGAAAGCACTCTTCAGAAATGCCGCTACTGGGCTGACGCGCTGATGACAACCAATTCGATTCCGAAGGCTTATATTACTAAACATGACGGAGGGTTTGGCTCGCAACTGGTAAAACCCAATAATGTTTTTTCATGTCCGGAGACTCCGCCGGTGATTAATACTCCAATCGCCTTTGGCGGAAATCCGGTAGTTAACCCGGGTCAGTCATTGTCAGTATTTTGCTATGGGGTGCGCCCTATAGCTTGGAACGCATATAATAAAGAGGTCTACTTAAAGTGTACTGCTAATCCTGAAAGATCAATACCTATGTTGAGCACGCTGCGTTCTGATGCGCCGTACATTGGCGATACCCTGGGCATACGTGATCTTTCTTTTGGAATACCTACTTACCAGGGAGCCTATCTGCTGACCAACGGCATTCTGCCGTCGAACAACTGGAACGCAAATGTCGGACAGGCTTATATCGCGCATCAGAAGACCGGCAATTTCGGGTTTCCTGACGGGCATGTCGCAAACATGACAATGGCTCAGGTAATCGCATTGCCTAAATTTATGAACGGCTCGTCATGGCTGGCTGTTCCATACGAACTTAAAAACCGGTAGAAAAACTTAGAAAAAGGAAAATCATGAAGAAAAAATTCTGTTTTGTTTTGTTACTGGCATTTGCTTTTGTCTCCGCCCTGCCGGCGCAGTCGCTGATAGATTTCAATTTTAATCAGGCCCCGGACGGCTGGAGTTATGACAACGGGAAGATTCAGGATGACGCCGGAAATAAGTATCTGCATTTACAGACCGGCGCCGGTCAGGTCAACGCCTCGCTCGGCGGGCCGGATCTGAAGCTGGACAACATTAAAAGTTTGCAGGCGGGATTGCGCTATCGCACTGACATCGCCGGTTCCGGTCTGCATGGCGGCGCCTGGGTGATGCTGATGTTTCTTGACGCATCCGGCAAAGAAATAAAAATTGACGGTATTCCGTTGAAGAAGAGTTTGAAATGGAAAACTGTCAAACAACATATCGGAGTTCCGTCCGGCGCGGCCTCGCTCAGAACACAAATCCGTATTCAGGGGTGTGCCAAAAGTTTTCTGGATATTGACGATTGGAAAATAGGCGCTTCGGCTGAAACATATGTTCCGCCGCCGCCCGCACCGCCGGTAACAGCGTCAGCAATTGAGAGCGGCTTTGAAACCGCCTTGCCGGCGGAATGGTCTATCCAGAACGGGGAAATCCGCAGTGAGCCGCTGGGAAACAGGTATTTGCACCTGGAGACCGATGATCAGGAACGCAATGCCGGACTGAGCGTTCACAATCTTGATCTTGGTACTGCCAGGAGCGTGGATGTCTCGGTGCGGTCCCGTACCAGCCATCCCGGCGGCAGCATGCACGGCGGAACCTGGATTATGCAGCAGTTTCTTGACGCATCCGGCAAAGAAGTAAAAATTGACGGAGTATTCCTCAAAAAATCCGATATCTGGAGCGAAACCAGACAATCTGTTGCGGTGCCGTCCGGGGCGGTCAAGTTGCGGACCCAGGTTAGAATTCAAGATTCTCCGAATTATTTTCTGGACATTGATGACTTGAAAATTACTCCATCATCGGCGGAGTCAACAGAGAACAAGCCCGCTGCCGCCGTGACGGTCAATGAGCTTGATGGAAAGATCGCGATAGCGGAATTTGTCCTGGTAAAAAATGCTGACGGCAGCGCGGTATTGCGCTCCAAAGATGAAACGTTAACGAATTTGAAGCCGGGCAAGGCGGTATATTCATTCGTCCTGCCGGACAAATACTGTGAAAATCCGGATTATACCTATGCCATTGACATTGAGTTCAAGACAAATTGGGCAGTCAAGCCGCCTACCGGCTTTTCCGCACTTTTTGCTTTCGGGCTAAATTTTCTCGGGCAGATGCCCAATTCGGCCGAAATTGATCTGCATGATACCAGGTCGGATACAGCGCTGATCGGCCGGATGACTGCGGATAATATCGAGGCAAATGTCAACCACTGGATACGCAATGTCAACATCACTGCCGGGCAGATTTATAAAGTAAAAGCCACATTTTCCAAGTTTGAAACGACGCTTAATTTTCAGGGGAATTCCGGCAATGCGATAGCACAGCTGCCTTTTGCCTGGGTCAAAAACCGGCCGTTTTACATCGGCGGTTCCAATGAGCGCCTCTCGCTGCTCGACGGCGAAATTACCGCCTTTAAATTGAGCGTTCTCAAACCGCAGTTTAAAGCAATATTTGCCGGGGGCAATGATTCCGGGGTCTTTTCCGGGCGCGGGACCCATCAATGGGCCGTTGATTTCCCGGATAATAATGCGAAAGCCTGCAAAGCAGAACTGGTCATCAAAGGCGGCGAGGATTATCTGCAGAAGTTCCCGGCTCCGCAGATTACCCGGATTGAGGATGGCAAAATCGAGTTTCAAATCCCGGATCTGCCGTATGGCGGCTATGAATTGTCCTGCAAATTGAATTTTCCCGGATGCCCGCTTAAACTGACCAGGCAGTTTGCGATTGCTCTGCCGCTGCCACCGTTGGGCAAAGCGTCGGACTCTCCTTTTGGCATTACTCAGGAGTTTACTTTGAATCCGGGCAAATTCAATCCGCAGGAAGCGGAAACCTTGTTCAGACTCAGCGCAATAGCAGGTAACCGCTGGTACCGTTTGTGGACCAGCTGGGACCAGGTCGAGAAAGAACCCGGCAAACGTGACTGGTCAGTCATGGATAAAATAGTTGAACTGGCGCAGAAATATAATCTGGAATTGTATCCGGTTATCAGCGGCGGCAGTATGCCGTGGCAGTCGTGCCGCAAGCCGGGAGAACCGCGTGTGACCCATACGGAATCTTACTATATGCCGAGGGATATTAAACAGTGGCAGGATTACCTGAAAGAATTCGTCAAACGCTATCAGGGAAAAATCAATTACTATCAGATCGGCAACGAATCCGACTGCAAACCTTCTTTTTATCCGTTCGGTCCGCAATACTATCTGGAATTTCTCAAGGCCGGGCATGAGGCGATAAAGAGCATTGATCCGTCGGCTAAAGTCGGACTGGCAGGGTTCTGCTGGGCCCCTTTCTTTCCTGAAAAGCCGTTTACCCAGGGAGATACTTGTTTCAGCATAGCGGCGTTTCTTGATCTCGGCGCGCAGCCGTATTACGACATCGTGGATATTCACCTCTACAGCTTGAGCTCGCAGAACAAGACCTGGGATGTAAATGTGCCGCCGTCCAAAGCCTTGCGCAACGTCCTCAAGCGTTATGGCGAGGATAAAAAGCCAATATGGAACAGCGAGACCGGATTCCCGTCCGGAGCGAAAGGCACTATTTCCGGTTACGATACCAGTCCCGTGATTTCAGACCATGAACAGGCACGGCGTATTGTTGAATGGTATGTGCAGTCGCTGGCGGTGGGCATTGAGCGGAATTTTAATTATCATGTTACCACCGGATCCGGTTTGTTCACCGGCAGCCTGGCGCCTAAAATTTCGCTGCCTGCCCATAGAAATCTGGTCAACCAGCTCCTCGGAATGAAATTTGTTGAAGAGCTGCCGCTGGCCGCCGGTCTGCGCGGCTACCGTTTCACAGGGGACCACCAGATGATCGCCGCCTGGAGTCCGGCCGGGAAATTCCCGGTTGCGATATTGACCGGCGGCTCTCCGGTGGACGTTGTTGATATGATGGGTAATTCAAAGAAGCTGGAAACTGCCGGTAATATGACCCTTTACGAATTAGGGCCGGACCCGGTGTTTTTCGTATCTGCCGCCTCGGTCAGGGTAGTAAATTTCATTACCGCGTCCGCAGTCCTGTCCGGCCAGGCCGGCGAAGTGCAGTTACGGGTCGAACTGGTTAATCCGACTTCGGCCGCAATGAACATAAAATTAGGCGCAGCTTTTACGGATAAACAGGCCGCGGTCAGGAATATTCAGCTTCCCGCGAATAAGCAGGAACAGGTATTGCTCAGCATTCCGGAAGGCCAGGGGCAGCCGGTACTGGAAGCCAAAGTTACCGGAGATATCACGACCGCCTTCTCCATGACTATTCCTTTCCGGAAACGTCAGATGATTGTCCTGAACGGCAGTCAGCCGGTTAAGCTGAAGATGAATACCGAGGAACAGGTAAAAATCGGCGGACGGGTGATCGGCTCCCAGAATGAAGTCATAGCAGGGCGCTGGAAAGGTCCGGCCGACCTCAGCGCTGATATTCAATTGCAAAAGCAGGATGCCAAACTGAATTTTACGGTCAATGTCACCGATGACCAGGTTGTTGTAAACCCGCAAAAACCGGCCTACGAATCTGACTGTATTGAACTGTTCATCGCCGTGCCGGATGAACAGGGCAGCGTTAAAAATCGTTTCCAGGTTTGTATGAGAGCAGATGGAGAGCTCATGGCGGTTGGCAATAAATTGCCGGAAGGTTTTGCCGCCAAAGCGGTCAAGACCGCGGCTGGATACCGGATTGACGGTTCCTTTGAGATTCCGGCAGACGCTTTGAAAAACGGGTATATCCTGCTGGATTTCAGTGTGGATGATTCCGATGACGCAATCCAGGGCCGCAAAGTTCAAATGGCCTTTGGCGGTACTGCGGACAATCACATGGATCATGGACATGAGAAATATCCGGCGGTGGTTTTCAAATAATCCTGCAAAGTAAAGGGAAAATGATGACAAGTTTATCGCAGACTGACGTGGAATCACTATATTCCTGGCTGTGGCAGCCTTACGGCCGCTTTTTCAATAATCTGACATTTCCGGACAGCCCGGAAGCGTACCTGGAGTTGTCGGAAATTACCGGCGGATCCTTAATGGCGACTGCCGCTGCCGCAGGCGCGAAAGTTGCGATTTTCGACGGCAGAAACCAATGGTTTGCGCTGCATAACAGCAATGTCTGCCGCAGACATCCGGGTCTTGGAGCGCGCGATCTTGTTCAGGAAATGATTGACGCCGGCCGGAAACATGGCATTATCTATGTTCCCTATATCCCGATTGACTGTGATCAAACGGCGTGGCATGAGCATCCGGAATGGCGCCGGGTCGATATCAACGGGGAGCCAATGGGAAGCGGCATTCTGCCGGTGCTCTGTCATAACAGCCCGTTCCGCCAGTTTTTTGCGGATTACCTCAAAGATTTTGCCGCAAATTATGATATCGGCGGTTTCTGGTTTGACGGGGTTGGGATGGCCGAATCATGCTACTGTCAAAGCTGCCGCAATGGATTTCAGACTCGCTACAGCTGGGAAGCCCCGGCATCCGCCGCCGCTGATCCGGAAGGCTGGAAATTGTGGCTGGAATATAAAAAAGAGGAAATTGAACAGACCATAACCACATATTGCGCCGCCGGTAAATCCGTAAAACCCGGTCTGCCGGTTTGCACCCCCTGGGTCGGCGTGGCGAAAAGCAGCGACCAGTTGTGGTTTGAAACCGGCTATTCCTGGTCAACCGCTTTCCTGCAGTTAATCAGAAGCGAAAGCGGTAAACCGGTGGAATTCTACACCCCGTCCAATCAGCATGCGCACCGCATCGCGTTGTCGTTGCAGGAACTGCGTGACCGCGCCATGGCTTCAATAGCGAACGGCGCGATTAATGACTTTACTCTGACCGGCCGTCCCGCAGATTTGCGCACGGTTACCAGTGAACTTGAAGAAAGAGCCGCATATGTTTCCGGTTCCGAACCGGAACCCTATGCTGCATTGGTTTACTCGCAGAAATCCCGTGACTTATGCGAACCGGACACATGGAAAGACGGGCCGACTTTCACTTTGTATGGCGCGCTGAAATCGCTGCTGGAGGAGAAGATTCCGCAAACCTGTATTGCCGACTGCAATCTGGAGCATGACGATTTAAGTAAACATAAAGTAATTTTTATCCCGGATGCCGGGGTGATTTCCGCCCATGTCGCTGAAAAACTGAAGACCTTTGTCGCGGCCGGCGGCGGTTTGGTCGCCGGCTTCAGAACCAGTCTGCATAACGATAACGGAACGCAGCGCAGCGATTTCCTGCTGGCCGACTTGTTCGGAGTGCATTACCGCGGCGTCATGGAAAGTTCAACCGCGATTACCCCCTGGGTGACGGAGACCGGCAGCGGACAGCCCAGGGCAAATACAGCCGCCGGCAGCTTGCTGAAACTCGGAAATCATTCTATTGCGAACGATCCGCTGATCAGGGATTCGTGGATGGTGGAAGTGGTTCCGGAATACCGGCGCGGCTATCCGGCAGACTGCAACCTGGGCTATCCCGGAAAAATATTGAAAGTGGAGGCTGATTCTGATTCCGAACTGATTTTATGGGACGAATTTCAGGAATCGGGGAAAAAATGGCCGCTGATGACCGCCAGATCATATGGGAAAGGCCGTGTTGTCTATTGTGCGGGCGATCTGGCTTTTCAGTATGCCGGCCATTGGACCGGACCTTATGTGCGCAGGCTTATCTGCAATGCCGTGCGCTGGTGCGCCGGGGATAATCCTCCTCCTTTCAAAGTTGAGAGTCTGCTGCAAGTGCAGGCCACCCTGTTCCGGCAGGCCGTCAACAACCGGCTGGTACTGCATCTGCTCAATGCGCCGTCGCCTTACGGTTATCCGCCATTCACCAGCCAGACCTGGGAAGGATATTTCACCAGTTTCAGCCGCATCCGCGAGGATATTGCGCCGGTTATTGAGACCGGCGTGAAGCTGTACGGAAGATTCCGCCGGGTCTATACGGTTCCGGGCAATCATATCCTGAAGGCGGCATTTAAAGACGGCTATACGGAGGTCGTTGTACCAAGGTTTGACACGCATATTATGGTAGTCGCGGAAAAAGAATAGCTGTCGCACCCACTGCATTCTGCCGGCGGTAAGCCGCCGGGGAAACGCCGGTCAGGCGCTTGAACACGCGGTTGAAATAGCTCAAGTCGCGAAAACCGCAGCGCCACGCGACAGCAAAAATTTTGTCGTCGCTATGGCGCATCATCATCATCGCCTGCTGTATGCGCTGACTGATGATGTACTCAAAAACCGTCTGCCCGGTGTACTGCCGGAACGCCCGGCAGAGATAATTTCTGGAAAGCCCGGCCATTTCCGCCAGCGTTTCCAGTGAAAAATCTTCAGAAAAATGCGCCTCCAGATGTTGCCGGACTTTTTCCAGCCGCAATGTGGACGGACTGTCGCTGATACCGGGTACAGCAATGCCGGTCCGGATAATCTGCCGGCAGCATTCTCCCAGGAACAGCCGGAAATAATCCATTGCGGCATCCAGATATCCCGGCTGCCGCATCCGCAGTTCCCGCTCGATTCCGAATGCCAGAGCAGCCGGTATTTCAATATTGTCGAATTCGATTCTTGTCAGCCGGTTAAGATTGTTGTAGAATGCCGGATGGGCCGGAATGAACAGCGGCATGAATCGGCTTAGCTCCGGGCTCAGCGGCGGCAGGGTAAAACGTTCCAGATCAAGATAAATATTGAGTATCTCCATGCCGTTTTCATCGGTGATGATCGTGTGCGGTTCGCCGTAATGTGTTACAGCGACAGACTGGCCGCGTTCAATAAAAACACTGTTCCCCATCAAATGTCTGCCGCTGCCGCGGATAATCAGGCTCAGCAGTACGACGTCAACCATGTGCGGGCCAGGCCTGGAATTTACATAATGAGGAAAATACTCCGCCGCCAGACCGATCGTTTCCAGCGAATCAAATCCGCCTTTTCGTTTTGTCACCAGTTCCATCCGCCATTGCTCCGGATAATTTTATTCTATCTACAGGATAATATAGTTATACTTATACTTCATAAAAGTGATTATATTAATATTATAAAATAAATAAGGATCTGGAACAAAATAAACTACCAAATTTACACCGAATATCCTGATTTGGTTTTCGAGTTGCTTGTGAGGCGCATACCGGCAGGTATGTAACGAACAAGCAGCGCGAAAGGCATTCAGGAGAGCGGTGTAAAAACATAGGTTATTTTGAGACAGTTCCTAAGGAGAATCAGGATGAATACACGTGAAAGATTTCAGGCAGTGATGAATTTTCAGCCGGTTGACCGGCTGCCGGTTATCGAATGGGCCACATGGTGGGATAAAACTATTGAACGCTGGCAGAGTGAAGGACTGCCGGTTCGCGACCGTTATGAAGTTACGCGCTATTTTGATCTGGATATGAATTATCAGGGCTGGATTCCGGTACTTGGCGAAGGATGTCCGGCTCCGGCTTGCCACGGTGCGCCGCTGATCGGCAGCATTGACGAATATTTGAAAATAAAACCATTTCTCTATCCTTCAGATGCGGCGCGCCGGAACCCGTGGAGTGAATGGGCTTGCGAACAGCGGGCCGGGAACGCGGCGGTATGGATGACGCTCGAAGGCTTTTTCTGGTTTCCGCGGCGGCTGCTGGGAATTGAAAACCACTTTTACACCTATTATGACCAGCCTGAGCTTATTCATCTGATTTGTGCCGACCTGCGGGATTTTCACCTGCGGACGCTGCATGAACTCCTCACGGTCTGCACCCCGGACTTTATGACTTTCGGCGAGGATATGAGTTACAACCGGGGGCCGATGGTTTCCGAAGATATTTTCAACGAGTTTATCCGGCCGTATTATCAGCAGGTGACCCCGTTACTGCGGGAACACGGAATTAAAATCATCGTTGACTCCGACGGCGATATTTATAAATTGACGGACTGGTTTGAAGGTTGCGGCGTGGACGGTTTTCTGCCGCTGGAACGGCAGGCCGGAACGGATATCGCGCAACTGCGCCGGAATCATCCGCGTCAGATTTATATCGGAGCATTCGACAAAATGACGATGCATCGCGGGGAAGCCGCCATGCGCGCTGAATTCGAACGTCTGATGCCGGTTGCCCGGCAGGGCGGGTTCATCATCTCCTGCGATCACCAGACGCCGCCGGGAGTCTCTTTGCAGGACTACCGGCTTTATCTGAAGCTGTTCAACGAATATGCCCGGAGCGTATAGGACTTCAGATTTTTTTGACTCTGAAACCGCCGGAGGCGTCTTCAACGACCCAGCCGAGCGATTTAAGCTGATCACGCAGTGCGTCGGACTTGGCGAAGTCCTTGCTTTTTCTGGCCTGGAAACGCGCTTCCGCCAGCGCCATGATTTCCGCCGGAACTTCCGCTTCGCCCGCATTGTCAACATTGAAAACCGCGAATATTTTATCAAAATCGCGGAACTGGGCGCGGACTGTTTCCGCTCCGGCGGGAGAGAGTTTCCCCAGATCAATCAGCCGGTTGGCCTCGTGCTGCAGCGCGAAAACTGCGGCGGCGGCCTCCGCGATGTTTAAATCGTCGCCCAGCGCGGCGGCAAAATCAGACTGGCATTTGGCCGCGAAGGTTTTGATATCTTCATCCCCGCCGGAGCCGTTGACTTCTTTCAGGCGCAGGAACAGTTCATTGAATTTCTTCAGCACGGTGCGCGCCTGTTCGCAGGCGTCAAAACTGAAATTCAGTTTTTTGCGGTAATGTGTTCCCAGCAGCACCCAGCGCAGTTCCGCTCCGGCATAGCCTTTCTTCTCCAGGTCGCGCAGGGTGAAGAAATTGCCCAGCGATTTGGACATCTTTTCGCCGTTGACGATCAGGTGGTCGCAGTGCAGCCAGTAATTGACATAGCGGCAGCCATTGGCGGATTCGCTCTGCGCGATCTCGTCTTCATGGTGCGGAAACATGTTGTCAATGCCGCCGGTATGGATATCAAATGTTTTCCCTAGGTATTTCATGCTCATGGCGCTGCATTCTATGTGCCAGCCGGGGCGGCCTTTGCCCCAGGGGCTGTCCCAGCAGACGTCGCCGTCGTTTTCGTCCCAGGCTTTCCATAGCGCGAAGTCGGCGACGGAATCCTTGGCATATTCGTCGGTTTTGATGCGGGCTCCGGCGCGCTGGTTTTCCATATCAATCCGGGCGAGTTTGCCGTATTGCGGAAATTTAGCGATAGAAAAATAAATAGATTTGTCCTCCGCCTGGTAGGCGAATCCTTTATCCATGAGGGCCTGAACCAGGGCGATCATCTCTTGAATATGATCTGTGGCGGCGGGATAAACTTCCGCCGGATCAATATTCAGCGTTTTGAGATCTTCAAAAAACGACTGCTTGTATTTAGCGGTAAAATCGTTCAGCGAAATTTTCGCGGCGCGGGAATCGCGGATGGTCTTGTCGTCAACGTCTGTCAGGTTCATCACCTGCGTAACTTTGTAGTTAAAATACTTCAGCGTCCGGCGCAGCAGATCTTCAAATATGTAAGCCCGGAAATTGCCGATATGGGCAAAGTTGTAAACAGTCGGCCCGCAGGTGTAAAGTTTTGCCTCGCCTGGATTTAGCGGTTTGAACTCTTCCCGGACCCGGCCCATCGTGTTAAAAAAATAAATACTCATGACAAATAAATGAACCTTATTACGTTGTTTCAATTAAATATTATCCGGTTAATTTACCCGATAATTCAGTATCTTACAAAAAAAATCCCTTTTTTTTAATCATGAACGTGAAAAAAAAGTTAAAATAATGGCAAAGTGCGCTATATTTAGCACCAAATTATAACGGCGCACTGCGGAGAGGTGACTGAGTGGTCGAAGGTGACGGTCTCGAAAATCGTTGAAGGGCTTGCCCTTCCGTGGGTTCGAATCCCACCCTCTCCGCCATTTTAAGCTAAAAAAACATCAAAATAGGTGCCATTGGTACCATTTTAGACTTGCAACCCTCCCAATAGTGGTTATATTCAGCCGTATCCGATACTTTAAATCATGAGGTACAAGATATGGAAGGAAAATCAATCAAGCTGGGAACCGGAACCGTATACAAGAAAACCGCCAACGGGGTGTATATCTTCCGTTATCAGATCAACGGAAAACGCAAAGCAGTAAGTTTAAAGACCAAGAATCAGGACGAAGCAGTCCTCGAAGCG
>CAIMFA010000361.1 GCA_903840185.1 uncultured Lentisphaeria bacterium
AATCAATATCAACAACAATATAATATCCAAGTCTAGAATTATACTGAGATAATGTGGAAATATGTTGTGATGGCATTTGAAAATTTTGGACGGGATTAACTGGAGTTGCACTAATAGGTCCCATAGTTGCAGTATGTCCTCCTACTCCTCCTGCGCCCACACCTACAGCAACTGGTAATATAACTGGATTATTTTCATCTGGATCAGGTCCAACATCATCGTGCGCGTGAGGATCCATGACAACTGGTTTAGGTACAATTTTAGCTGCAGGGTTAGCAATATTTATACTAAAAATGTTTATTATTCCCGTTTTTTAATAAAATAATCATACTATTTATATTAAATATCTTGACAACAGATTTCCTTTAGGTTATAATCGTTATTATACAACTAAAGGTAGTGACGGGAAAATGACAATGGATTCTATCAGCCTGTTAAAGAATAAAGACTGGTTGCGGAAAAATAAGCGCCAGATGACGATATTGCAGAATATCTGGATGAGTGACGGCATCAGCCGGAAAGAAATTGGCAAGAAATTGGACGTCACTAAAATGACGGTGACGAATTGCATCGACAAACTGATTGAGAACGGACTGGTCGAAGAGAGTACTCCCCCGGCAATAAGTGATCGCGGCCGCCGGCCGGTGCCAATACACCTGAAAAGGGATTTGTTTTACAGCATCGGCATCAGTTTTCATGACGCCACTTTCGCCAGAATTTTGCTTCTGAATGCTAAAGAGGAAACGGTATGTGAAAAAAAATTGCATGATCTTTCCGGCGATGACTGGCGGCGTAAATGCGATTGCGTAATTGAGCAGATCAAGGCAATGCTGAAAGAACAGTGCATTGAGATGAGCAATATCGCCGGGATCGGTATTTCGCTAACTGGTATTTTGAGGCCGGAACAGGGAATGGTGATTTCATCCTCGCAATTTGAGCATAACCGGGATATCAAGCTGTGCGACTATTTCAAAGCGGAAACCGGCAAAGAGTGCTTTATCATCAATCTGCCGCATTTGCTGGCCATGATGGAGCACAAATGGGGAAAAGCTAAGAAGATGTCTTCATTTCTGTATTTCCACCATCACTACGGTTTAGGCACGTTTCTTAATGGCGAACTGTATCGCGGGCACCAGTGCAATGCCGGTGAAATCGGGATGATGCAGATCAGTGAAGACGGCGAACAGAACGCGGATGGACGGCGGGGCACGGTCGGCATGATCATGCCGTTTTACAAAGTCAATGACCGGATTGAACAGATTATCGCGGACAACGGCAATATCAAGGTCAGGAATTATATGACAGGCGATGGTGGAAAAGTCATGCTGCCGATGATTGTCAGCGCGATCAAGGACGGAGACAGGATATGTGCTCAGCTGATGAGTGAATATTTTGAATATGTCGGCAAAACGATGATCAATCTGGCGTATATATTTAATCCGGAAGCGATTTTTCTGCCTCCCTGGACCGCGGACATTCCGGAAGTGTCGATCGATATTGTGCGCCGGGTTATGGGGCACTACGGAGTGCATAACTGGGGATTGCATACAGATATTTTCAGTGCGAAATGCAGCGACGACGATCTGGCCAGGGGGGCCGGGCTGCTGCCGGTAAATAAACTTTTGAATCAGAATCTTATCTAAAATTTATTATGGAGTAGTTGATGATGGACTGCAATTCGATAATCCCGAAACCTAAAATTATTCAGCCTGGAATAAAGTTTCATGCGATGGCTGAGGCGTTCAAATGTCTGGATGGCTTCGGTTCCGCCAGACTGGCCTCCGAGGTTGCAGCACTGGCTGGAGAAACCGGGCTTAAAACTTTTTTGGAGCTTAAGCCGGTTAAGGATAATATTTCCGGTTCAGCCGACCCGGAAATTCAGCGGGAAGCATATCGCTTAAGCATCCGCGAAGACCGGATTGAGATACATGCAGGCGATGAACGCGGCGCGTTTTACGGACTTAAGACCCTGCGGCAGCTTCTGGCGGGGGGAGCTGC
>CAIMFA010000362.1 GCA_903840185.1 uncultured Lentisphaeria bacterium
CCGGCTGCTTGAATACCATAACCGCTGCTACTGGGAAAAGGGCGAACAGGAGATTTCCGACGACCGCTATGACGAACTGCTGCGGGCGCTGGAGAAAATTAATCCCGATCATCCGCTGGCGCTGGCTGTCCACGCCCCGGTTGTGGCCGGTTCCGGCAAGGTTACTCATGCCCGGCCGATGCTGTCGCTGGACAAAGCCTATTCGCTGGAGGAAGTGCTCGAATGGGCGGGCAAGTATATCCGCGGCGAGGACGAACTGCTGCTGATTCAACCTAAGTACGATGGTATTTCCGCGAATTTCGCCGGAGGCGTTCTGGCTACCCGCGGCGACGGCGAAACCGGAGAGGATATTTCTGATAAAATACCGCTGATCGAACTGGAAATGAAAGATTATAAAGGCGCTTTAAACCGTCCGGTACGCGGCGAGATTGTTATCCGTGACGACGATTTTAAAACCATTTATTCGCATATAGTCAGGAAAGGCGGCGGCGCTTATAAGAACTCCCGTAACGCAGTAGCCGGGATCATGGGTTTGAAGGATATCACCGACATGCTGCGCCAGCGGGCGAAACTTACGCTGGTTGATTACGAGATGATTTCATATTCCATTCCGATTAAACAGTTGCGCGCGGACTGGCCGCGGATTGTCGCGGAGATCGAAGCGCTGCCCTATCCGATGGACGGTATCGTGATCAAGCTGGCGGATGCTGCTTACAGCGACTCGCTGGGCAATACAGCGCACCATCCGCGCGGCCAGACCGCCTTTAAATTCAGCGGCATCCGCCGGGAGAGTCCGCTGCTGAATGTCCAGTGGAGTTTCGGCAAAAACTGTCTGACCCCGGTCGCCGAAATCGAGCCGGTGGACATTGGCGGCATCACCATCCGCCACGCCAGCCTGCATAACGCGCAGAATATTATTGACCGCGACATCCATATCGGTGATACGGTCACGGTGGAACGCGCCGGCGATGTCATTCCCTATATTGTCAGCGCCAGGCCCGGCGACAACCGCAAAGCCGCGCTGATCGAGCGCTGTCCGTGCTGTGATACCGTCCTGCAGCGCAGCGGTCCGGAACTCTGCTGTCCGAACCCGGATTGCTTTGAAACCCGGGTGCAGCGGCTCTGCGCCTCCGTAAAAAATATCGGCATCGAGCGTCTGGGCGAACCCAATATCCGCCGGATGATGCAGGCGCTGGGGGTGCGCACGCTGAAAGACATCTTCAATTTGAGTATGATCGACATCCTGAAACTTGAAGGTTTTAAAGAAAAGTCCGCTTCGAATCTGCTGCGCGAAATTGCCGCTGCCCGCAGCGTCAACGATTTCCAGGTGCTGGCCGCGCTCAATATCCCGAATATCGGCGTCAACGTCGCCAAAGCGATTCTAGCCGGATACACTATTCAGGAACTCCGGGGATTGTCGATTGAAAAATTATCTGAGATTAACGGAATAGGCCCGGAACGCGCCGGGGCCATTTCCCGCGAACTTGCCGCGCAGCAGGATTTTCTGAATGAACTGCTGGAATGTGTTGAAGTAAAGCAGACCAAAGGAGTCAGCAGCGCCAGTCTGCCGAAAATATGTTTTACCGGCAAAATGCCTGAACAGCGCAGTTATTATGAAAATATCGCCAGGCGGAAAGGTTATGACCCGGTTGACGCCGTAACCCAGGAACTGTCGTTACTGGTAGCCGCCGACATCAGCGCCTCCGGCGGCAAACTGGATAAAGCCAGAAAATCTGGTATCCGGATTATTGCCCTCGAAGACTGGCTGAATTCCGCCAGCGCCGCTCCCGCAGCCGCACCTGAACCGGAGCCGGTTAAAAATTCTGAAGAATCATCAACCGGCATCCCGAAAGAGCAGGGATTATTTAATTTTTGAGAATTTCACCAGGAGTGAAGGCGATATGAGGAACATTGGCAGAAAGATATTTTACGGAATCGCAATCATATTGATAGCGGCTGGAGTTTATTTTCTCATTACTGCCTGGAACTACCAGCAGGATTTCTACCGATGGCAGGATGCACGTCCTGTGGACATGACGATTGACATGTCTGCTCCCGGTGAGTTCAAATCATCTTTCTTGCAGACATGCCATATCTCTCATGGCGAAGCGATCTGCCTGCTTCTGCCTTCCGACTGTATGGATGCCAACACATGGCCCAAACAGCTTGCCGAGTTAAAATTGGTATGTCGTATTCTTGATCGCAATGGAAATGAAATAATAAGGGAGGAATTCAACGGCGAATCTTTATCGCAAGAAAGCCTGATTGAAGGCTCCATCCCGCTTGTCAGATTTGTTCCTTTCAAAGATGGAGACTACACGATGATGGTCACAGTCACAAAAGGCTCCGCAACTTTGCGTGGAGTTCCGCAGAGAATTATTGGCAGATATATGCTTTGTGGACTGGAATTGATGGCCGCTTTCCTTTCTATGATCATAGGGATCGCCGCTCTGATCATCGCTGCGCTGATAGCTGGAATCACGTTTATGGTC
>CAIMFA010000363.1 GCA_903840185.1 uncultured Lentisphaeria bacterium
GACAGCCGGGTGGAAAACCGTCTGCTGGAGCTGGCGCTGGGGAACTACACCATCACCATTCATGTGACCGACCATGAAGGCCGGACCCGCACCACCGTCAAAGACGCCATTCCCAATCTCAAAGCCATCCAGTACTGGCTGGAGCGCAGCGATAAACGCAAAGAAGCCATGCTTGCCCCGCCCGGCGGGTCCCGCGAATGCGGGAAAGAAAAGCTAGACAAGCGAGAAAAGTTGAAAGAACAGGAAATGCAGGTGGAACAGCCCCAAGCAAAAACCACCTCTGTGGTGAAAACTCCCCCGGTTCCTGATCTGGATTTTTCAGAGCTGGCCGGATTGCAGGGGCTGGCCGAGTACATGGCGATGTGTCCGGCCGATGCCGGTGACGGTTTCTCCAAAAAAGAAACCGAAGAATTTGAAGACATGATGCTGGTGACTTTCACCGAAATGGAAAGACGCAAATACAATGAAAAAGCGGCGGCTGAAGGCCGTCCGCAGATCCCGTACACCGATGCCGCCCCCAGGACGTTAAAGGGCAAATACGCCCCTGATATGATCAAAGCCTGGAAAGACAGAGCGGATTATTTCGCACTGGCGGTGTGAGTGGGAAGTTCTAAAGTTCTGAAATTCTAAAGTTCTGAAGTTGGGGAAAATAAAAAAAGTAACGCAAGCATCCTGCTTGCAGAGGCCAAGTTTTGCCCCGCTTGCGGGTCCCGCGAATGCGGGAGAGACAAGTTGAAAGAGGAAAACCGGGAACGGTCAGCTATCCGGCTAATGTCCATGAAGTCCATATTGTCCATAATGTCCATAGTCTGGCTGCTTAGCAGCCGGAATGGAGCCTATAGGACTGATGGGGAAGTGTGTCAAGAATATACTGTACCAGTGTCCAAAAAGGGGAAGCCCGCTTTGCGGGAGTGAAAAGCGAGACAAGTTGAAAGCGGAAAACCGGGAACGGTCAACTATCCGGCTAATGTCCATGAAGTCCATATTGTCCATAATGTCCATAGTCTGGCTGCTTAGCAGCCGGAATGGAGCCTATAGGACTGATGGGACTGTTGGGACTGATTGGTAAGTGTGTCCAGAATATGCAGTACCCGTGTCCAAAATGAGGTTAACCGGTGTCCAAAATGAGGAAAGCCCGCTTTGCGGGAGTAGAGGGTTTTGCCACGCTTGCGGGTCCCGCGAATGCGGGAGAGAAAAGGGGCCAAGTGGAAAGTATGAAACCAGAAAATACCTCACATACCTCCCAGACTTCCCAGTACTCCCAAACACATTGTGCAGACAGGGTGTCCAAAATGTGCAGAACCGGTGTCCAAAATGGGGGACAGAAACAGACGCCACAGACAAAACGGACTGGAGAAAAGTCCAAGACACCAATATGCCCCATAGACCCCATAGGTCGCATATGGCCCATAAAAAGCATTGTGCGAAACTGGTGTCCAGCTTGTCCAGAATGTTGACCGTTATACGGGATTAAATCTTTATGTGTATTGAAATACGGTGGTTTATGAAATATAATATAGCTTCATGTGATGTCGGGGTTGTCAGGCTGTTTTCAGCGCAACGGGGTTCGTAATCAAGGATAAGGAGAGTTACCAAATGCCGGAGATTTTTTCCAGAGAATTCAAAGCTGTTCCCGCGGCGGATATCATCGCCAGATTAAAACATAGTTCAGCCAGTCTCGACGACTTGCTGGGAAACGGTATTTATGTCAATACTGACCGCGAATATCTGGCGCGTCAGAAAGCGCGGATGATCAAGACGCTGGAATGCCATATCGAACGCGTTGGCAATGTTCCGACCGTTCTGCTGCGCGCACCGGGGCGCCTCAACGCGTTTCTGGAATATCTCGACATGTGCGGCGGCGATCATATGTCCACAACGATCGACGGCGATATCCCGATGGCGCTTTCTTTCCGCAATGACGACGTTCTGAACCTCTATAATTACAATCCGCTGTTTCCGGCAACTGAAGTTTCACTGAACAAAGAACTTGAGCAGTTCCGGCAGGCTCCATGGTCAGGCCAGGCGGTCGCCGGGATGACCGATAACTGGGACAGCCGTTCGCTGCTGTTCCCCTATTACGGACGCAAACAGGGTGACTGGGTGAATTACATTCTCAGCCCATATATCAAAGCGCTCTGGGAGAATCCCGGAATTGAAATGCGCGGCGCGGATATGACCTTCGGGCCGTCCACCACGCCTTTCCGCGCCGGAGTCAGCTCGTCCTCCGCGATGGTCGTGCTCTCCTTCCTGGCGATGTTCTTCGCCAACCGCGACAAGCTGCCGAAATGGACCAACAGCCAGGTCTGCCGTTTCCTGGGCGAAGCCGAATGGTATGTCGGCACCCACGGCGGCGCCAACGATCAGATGACGATTCTGTTCAGTCTCGCCAACAGCGTCAGTTACAACCGTCACTCGCGCCCGGAAGTCAGCGTGACCACGCTGCCGTTCCTTAAAGGCATTCATGTCGTTCTGGCCAACTCCCTGTGGGAAGTGAATAAAAGCGCCGGCGGGAATCAGAGTTTCAATATGCGCAAGGGCTGGATAAAAATGAGCGAAGACCTTGCGGAAATCCTGATCAGCGAGGTTACTGAGGCCATTAAAAATTGTGAAAACACCAAACCGGGCTGGCTCGGCCAGCTGGTCGAAAGATTGTTCGGCTTCGTTCCGGACAAGGCGATAAAGCATCTTGAACAGCAGCCGGAATTGTGGGAAAAGATTCGCCGCAATTTCAAGAAACTCGGCAGTTTGTGCGAAGATATTCTTGGAATTCCCGATGAAGCCATCGAAGAATTCATTGCGCTGCTGCCGGTTAAAATCACTCCGGACGCCGCGGCTAAATTGCTGAAGACCGACTACGCCTCCGTAATCAGAAATTATACCAATCCCAAACGCAGTATCGGCGGCTACCATTTGCGGACCACCGCCAGATTTTTCTACCGCCAGAATGTCATCGGCAGACGTCTGCAGCAGATTTTCGAGGCGGCGGCGTTACAACTGAAATCCGGCGATCTTACAGAAACATCGAAGGTCTATGACTGCTACCGGCATGAAGTCGGCGTGCTGGTGGATAAACTCCAGGACGCCCTGACCTTTGACTTCAGAGTCTCCATTCCCCAGATTGATTTTCTGCTCAGCATCGCCAAGCGCGGCCCAGGCTATCTCGGCGGGAAGTTGACCGGCGCCGGCAAAGGCGGCTGCGTCTCCATTCTGGTCAGAGCGGAGGATTCTCAAGCCATGTGCGAATATCTGGACCGGGAATACTACGGGCGCCCGGAAAGTTTTGAGTATTACCGCATGGTGCTTACCGACGATATCAAGTTCTCGGAACCGGGCAGCATCGAGCATGAGTCGGCCGTCGAGCGGCTGGCGAATCTGGATCACGCCCTGTCCGCCATCCCGGAAAACCGGCGCGTAGTCACCTTCAGCAAGGGAGCCTGCGCCATCAATTTCGAGTGAGCAATTGCGCCGTTTGAACGGAAAGCAAAAAGGCGAACTTCAAACGGAAGTTCGCCTTTTTAATCAGTGAAGCTGTTAAGTATTTATAAGTTGTTAATTATTAAATACTTATGATTATATTTAAAGTTCTCTGCTGATGCGCATGGAACAGAAATCAGGTCCGCACATCGTGCAGAAATGATCTTTATCATTGATTGAGGCGTGCTCGCCGGTCTGGGCATTTCTTTCGTCGAGCGCCTGCTGGCGGAACTCGCGGGCGCGGTCGGGGTCGAGCGCCAGCTCGAACTGCTTCTGCCAGTCGAATGCGGCCCGCGCCTTGCTGATTTCGTCATCCCGCTTTCTGGCGTCCGGGCGTTTGAGCGCGACGTCGGCGGCATGAGCGGCGATCTTATAGGCGATGACGCCGTTTCTGACGTCCTCGGCGTTGGGCAGTCCGAGATGTTCCTTCGGTGTGACATAGCAGAGCATGGCCGCGCCGTAGTATGCTCCGAGAGTGGCGCCGATGGCGCTGGTGATATGGTCATAGCCGGGGGCGCAGTCAATAACGACCGGGCCGAGGATGTAAAACGGGGCGCCCTGGCAGATTTCGTCTTCCATTTTCATGTTCATCTCGATCTGGTCAAGCGGAACGTGGCCGGGGCCTTCGACCATGGCCTGGACGCCGGCGGCGCGGCAGCGGCTGACGAGTCCGCCGAGGACTTTCAGTTCCGCGAACTGGGCTTCATCGCTGGCATCAGCCAGGCAGCCGGGACGGAGGCCGTCGCCGAGCGACAGCGTCACATCGTACTGCTGGCAGATCTCAAGTATTTTATCAAAGTTTTCATAGAACAGGTTTTCGCGGTTGTTGACCTGCATCCACTTGGCCAGGATCGAGCCGCCGCGGCTGACGATGCGCAGCATGCGCTCTTTCGCCATGGGGATGTGTTCGCGGAGCAGTCCGGCATGGATGGTCATGTAGTCAACGCCCTGTTCCGCCTGTTCGCGGATGACTTGCAGGATCAGTTCATCGGTGAGCTGGTCGGCGGATTTGATCCGGCTGAGCGCTTCATAAACCGGCACCGTGCCGATCGGGGCTGGGCTGTTGTTGACAATCGTCTGGCGGATGTTGGTGATATTGCTGCCGGTGCTCAGGTCCATGACCGTGTCCGCGCCGTATTTCAGCGCGGTGTGCAGCTTTTCCAGTTCCATTTTAGGGCAGCTGGACAGAGTGGAGTTGCCGATATTGGCGTTGATCTTGGTAAACAGCGTCTTGCCGATGCCGATCGGTTCAAGGCTCTTGTGGTTGATGTTGGCCGGGATGACGACAGTGCCGGCGGCGACTTCGGCGCGGATGGATTCCGGAGTGCGCTTTTCCTTTTCCGCGACTTTGAGTATTTCCGGGGTTATTTCACCGGCACGGGCGCGGGTGATCTGGGTAATATTTTTCACAGCATTTCCTCCAGGGATTTAATGGTTCTTTCAGTAGCGCCTTTGTGTTTGATCAGGGCGGCTTTCGCGTTTTCGCCAATGGTCTTACGCAGTTCCGGTTCATTGAAAAGCCTGCATAGAACCTCTTCCAGTTGATCGTCGGAATCAATCGTCAGCAGGGCGTTGTTTTCTTTGAGCACGTTAAGGACGAATCTGAAGTTTTTGAGAATACTTCCGGTAATTATCGGCCTGGCCAGCAGCGCCGGTTCGATCAGGTTATGGCCTTCATTCTGTCCGGCCAGGCTTTTGCCCATGATGACGACATCCGCCTGCTTCATGAAACTGAGCATTTCGCCGGTGGTGTCGGCCAGCAGGCAGTCAACATTTTGCGGATTGTCCGCAGCAGTGCGCTGCGCGAAATTGACCCCGAGTTTCTTCAGGGTTGAAGCAATCTCGCCGCCGCGTTCGGCATGGCGAGGGATGATGACCAGCTTCAGCCCGTGAAACTCAGGGAGGATACTTTTGAAGGTTGCGGCAATCAGTTCCTCTTCGCCGGGATGAGTGCTGGCGGCCAGCAGAATCATATGCGATCCAGTACCGAAGTATCCGGTCAGGTCTATTGCCGGCAGATTCTCCGGAACGGTCTGGTCAAATTTCATATTGCCGCAGACTTTGACCGGCGCGGCAGGGGCGACTGAACTGAAGCGCTTGAAATCGGCTTCGGTCTGAACGCAGATGCTGTCGAACTTTTCGAGCAGTGGCCGGAAGAACATCCGGAAACGGTAGTAGCCTCTGGATGATTTGTCGGACATCCGGGCATTGATCAGGACAGTTTTTACGTTACGGCGGTGAGCCTCGTTGATCATATTCGGCCAGATTTCGGTTTCCAGGATTATCATCATGCACGGCTTGAGCAGCACAAAAACGCGGCGGACGAAAAAGATAAAGTCAATCGGGCAGAAGAAAACCACAACCCCGGCCGGCGCTTTCTCCATCGCCAGTGCCTGTCCGGTCGTGGTGGTGGTGGACAACACAAACTTCCGCTCCGGGTGTTCTGTCTGCCACTTTTTCAGCAGGGAAAGCGCGATCATGGTCTCCCCGACGCTGACCGAGTGAATCCATACGGCACCCTGCATTGCCTTTAACTGCTGTTTCTTCTCAGGGGAGAAAATGGCAAAGCGTTCAAGAAAGGTTTGCTTCTGTCCCGGGCGGCGGATAAGCTTGATGACCAGCCCCGGGATGAAAAAAAGGAATGCCAGCGGAAACAGCAGATTATATATGAACATCATTTAAAGCAACTACTTTTGTTATTATTCAACTGTTACACTTTTGGCAAGGTTGCGCGGCTGGTCAATTTCACAGCCTCTCTCTTTGGCGATATAGTAGGCCAGCAACTGAAGCGCAACTACAGTCGGAACCACCGCCGCGAACTTGGAACATTCAGGAATCCAGATCACGTCATCAGCGATGCCTGCGATTTCATTGTCGCCGTCAGTAGCCGTGGCAATGACCGGAGACTGTCTGGCGTGGCATTCCTGGATATTGCCGATCATCTTGTCCTTGCCGGGGATATTGTTTGCCAGAGCGACCACCGGCACTCCGGCTTCCAGCAGCGCGATCGGCCCGTGTTTAAGCTCGGCCGCATGGTAGCCTTCCGCATGGATATAGCTGATTTCCTTGAGCTTCAAAGCCCCTTCCAGCGCCACCGGATAAAGGCATCCGCGTCCGATATAGAAGAAGTCCTTGGCACCGGCGTATTTTTTGGCAATCTTTTCGATAGCTTCTTTGCGTTCAAGCACCTGGCTGATCAAGCCCGGAATCGAGTTCACATCGTCAATGATTTTAAGGCCGTCTTCACGCGATAAACGACGGTTTCTGCCGAACAGCAGCGCCATCATCAGCAGTACCGAGACCTGGCAGGTGAAAGCTTTGGTTGAAGCCACGCCGATTTCCGGCCCCGCATGCAGATAAATACCGCGTCCGGATTCGCGGGCGATGGTGGAGCCGACAACATTGCACAGCGCCGCGACAATCGCGCCTTTATTGGCGGCTTCGCGCACCGCGGCCAGCGTATCGGCGGTTTCTCCGGACTGGCTGATCGGGATGACGAGCGAATTCGGCTCGATAATCGGGTTGCGGTAGCGGAATTCCGCCGCCTGTTCGACATCAACTGGAATGCTCGCCAGTTCCTCAAAGAAATACTGCGCGACCATCCCGGCATGCAGGCTGGTGCCGCAGGCCGCAATGACAATACGGTTAACCTGCGCCATTTCGCGGGTAGTCATATTCAGACCGGCGAGGATGGCCGTGGCCGAGCCTTTGTCCATGCGTCCGCGGATGGCGTTGGCAACCGCTTCCGGCTGCTCGCAAATCTCTTTAAGCATGAAATGGTCATAACCGCTTTTTTCGGCGGCTTCAGGGTTCCAGTCAATATGGGCGATCTCCCTGGATACCGGAATGTTCTCTATATTCCGGATATCTATTGTTTCCGCCGTAATCTTTGCCAGGTCGCCGTCATTCAGGTAAATCACCCGCTGAGTGTACGCGGCAATCGCGGAAACGTCACTGGCAATCAGGGTTTCGCCGTTGCCCACGCCGATGACAATCGGACTGCCGTGCCTGGCGACGACGATGGTGCCGGGATCTGTTACCGCAATAACCGCGATCCCGTAAGTGCCGTGGACTTTTTTCAGGGCGGCGGCGGTAGCGCTGAGCAGATCCCCCTCATAGCACTCGGCAATCAGATGGGCCAGCACTTCGCTGTCAGTCTCAGAGACAAATACGCGGCCTTTACCTTGCAGATGGCTTTTCAGTTCCAGATAATTCTCAATAATACCGTTATGAACAATCGCGAAACGTCCGGATGAATCCAGATGCGGATGCGCATTGCGTTCAGACGGCGCGCCGTGTGTCGCCCAGCGTGTATGGGCGATCCCCGCGGAGGGGCCGGCTATCTCAATCTCGCCATATTCGTTCAATATTCTATTTTCCAGGTTCTTTACCTTGCCGATAGTCTTGACGACCTGAATCTTATCTGCTTCAAGAAGTGCCAGCCCGGCAGAGTCATAGCCGCGGTATTCGAGCCGCTTCAAGCCGTCCAGCAGTGTCTTAACGATGCTTCGATTTCCAACATATCCAACAATTCCGCACATATTCTACCCGTATTTTAAAATTTATCATGAATTAAAAACATAAGAGACGAAGAAAAAACTCTATGGAAAGATATATGAAATAACACGAGTTTCAATCTGTAACTCCTTATAAATAACAGAAAAACTTATCATGATCAGGACGGATATGCTTCATCGAATTGAAAATCCGGTCAATTTAAAAACATCTTAATTTATGCCTTTCTTTATCATTTTATACCCTTGCAAACTGCAAATTTCAGGCTATATTCTTGGATTGATTATTTTAGGATACCCGGTTACTACGGGGGTTAAGATTATTAATAAACTTGGATTTGCAATTATTTATAGAATCTGTTGCAGCCGGACATGAAAAAACGGAGTTAAGCATGACAAGAGACCAGATAAAAGATGCTATTGTCGAGATCATTAATGATATTCTTCCGGACGGGGATTGCTCACAGGTCAATCCGGATGAAAAGTTAAGAGATCAACTGGACCTGGATTCAATGGATTTCCTCGACATCGTCATGGAATTACGCAAACAATACAAAGTGCAGATACCCGAAGAAGATTATCCGAAACTCGCTTCGCTCAGCAGCTGTATTGAGTATCTTGAACCTAGAATGAAATCCCTGTAATATTTTTGCTATTTTGAATTTTGCGGAAAGGTTTTCCTTTCCGCTTTTTTCTTTTATACACAAAAAAGGCCGGAGTTTTTAATCTCCAGCCTCATAAAATTTCCAATTCAGCGTAAACTCTATTCGTGAC
>CAIMFA010000364.1 GCA_903840185.1 uncultured Lentisphaeria bacterium
AGCAGCGTGAAGTTTTGGCAGATGATAGGGCGGGGAACACGGTTATGTAAAGATTTATTTGCTATAAACGAAGATAAAAAAGAATTTGTGATTTTCGATTTCTGCGAGAACTTTGAATTTTTTGATACATTCCCCAAAGGGGCCGATGGCAATAGCAGCAAACCATTAAGTCAGCGTTTATTTGAATTGCGCTTGCGGCTGGCATTCGTTTTGCTGAATCAGGATAAAACCGAATTAAAAGATTACGGTCAATCCATCATTGACCAGCTCGTAAAACAGACGCAGGCTTTGAATGGAGAAAGTTTTATTGTCCGTCAGCATTGGGAGGTGGTGGAAAAATACCGTGATGCAAACGCCTGGAACGCATTATCAGATTTGGACATTAAAGAATTACACGTTCACATTGCACCATTAATGATGGAAACCGACCAGGATGAATTGGCAAAACGTTTTGATGCATTGATGCTGGACCTTCAGTTGAGTGTCTTGAATGGCGAAAAAAAGCAGGCCGCACTTATTGAAAAGGTGGTTGATACAGCCGCCAGGTTAAGCAAAAAAGCATCGATTCCAGCCGTTGCCCGAAAGATGGCGACCATTAAAGAAGTGCAGCAGAAATTATTCTGGGAAGGTGCCGCCATTCCAGGCATTGAAAGAATCCGTATTGAACTTAGAGACATTATAAAATTTCTGGACTCGGAAAACACTCCCATCTATTTCACCATGTTTGAGGATAAACTGCTGGACGAGATTCACGAGCATCAGTTAGTATATGGGTTTAATGACCTGGATGCATACAGACGCAAAGTAGAGCAGTACTTGAAATCACAGAGTCATAACGTCACGATCAGTAAACTCCGCAATAATATTCCTATAAACAAAAACGATTTGCAGGAGTTGGAAAACCTTTTGTTCGAGCAGGGAACGATTGGAACAAAGCAGGAATTCATTCATGCGTATGGCGAACAACCTCTCGGTAAATTTATCAGAAACATAGTTGGCCTGGACGCTCAAGCTGCCAAGTCGGTATTTTGTGAAATATTAAGCAATCAAACCCTGAACGCAAAGCAAATCAGATTCATTGATGAGATAATAAATTTCCTGACTGTAAAAGGAATAATCGAACCGGCGATGTTATTTGAAGCACCATTTACCGACATTAATTCAAATGGCGTTGCTGGACTGTTCGATGATGCAATTGCAACAAGAATTATTTCATTAATAGAAACAATAAATCATAATGCAGAAGCCGCGTAAAAGATAAAAGCCAGGCGTACTGATATTATGCGGGGTTCGGCCCCTAGAAATTAAACTATTTAATGAAGATATAAAAAGGATAACCGGTAATGACCTCAAAAAACGCACAGAATCAGAAGCCGCAGCAGTCATCAACGCAACCGGTGACCGCCAAAGAATTTTTATCTCCCGATATGCTAAGACAGAAATCCAGGGAAGCATTGGCCCGGATGGAAGCCAGAGACAAAGCGGACAACTGGGATCCGAAGCAGTTTCACAAGACGGAATAGACCCGTCAACTGGAATATCCAATCAGGATTTCTTTTTTCTGCGGGTTCGGCCCTCATTTTTTAAATATTTGACTTTCCCTTGATTAATATGTAATTTATGAAGAAGTCCAGCTGTTGTAATGGTTAACCTCCCCGCGTTGGCGATGAAGGTTCAATTCCATCAGAGGGCTTCCCGGTGCAAGCCGTGGCGGATATGTTCAAGGCCTATACACCGGTTTTATATTCTGCATGCCTGTTAAATCATAAAGCCGGTCAGGCGACCGGCGTTCCCGGGGTTTAACTTCACCCCCGTTGATAATTTCCGTCACTTTATCCGCCAAATAAAAGTTCGGGAGGAGGGTCGCGAGGGGGAACCCGGAACTGTCCGGGTTTCCCCCGCAAACAAATAATTGTTTCCTTTCCTTGCCGCCGGCGGCTCGCCGGACGTGATCCAACGGCGGGGCGTTGGTCGCCAAGGGCGAAAGGCATAAAGACGGTCCGCCGGGACGGCTGACCCTACCCATGAATCCCGGGATCCC
>CAIMFA010000365.1 GCA_903840185.1 uncultured Lentisphaeria bacterium
AAAAAGGATAAGACGGAATATCCAATATCCAAGGAGAACAGCCGGATGGGGCCTATGGGTCCAATGGGCCTTATGGGGCCTATGGGCAAAAGTCTGCTGCCGCAACGGATTAAAAACCATCCGTGCAGCACGTTTCTAGCCTGCGACTATCACGCTGCGGCGTCTTGAAATTTGATGGCGAATCGGCATTATGTCTTGAAAAAAGTTGAAAGACGCAGTTTTTTGTGCTAGTGTTCAGAATGTTTTATTTCTATTAAAAATACTAAAGAGAATACGGTGATAAAAAATGCAGCTTATATCCGATCAGATAAAAGGGTTTCTGGATAAATCATCCTGGATCAGAAAAATGTTTGAAGCCGGCATCGAGATGAAAAAGGAATTCGGCGCGGACAACGTTTACGATTTCAGCCTGGGCAATCCCGATCTGCCGCCGCCGGAAGGCGTCGGCCATGCGCTTTTCCGGATGTCCACCGAAATGGGCAAACCGTTTGCGCTTGGTTACATGAACAATGCCGGTTATCCGGCAGTGCGCAAAACCGTGGCCAAAGGCCTGTCTGAAGAACAGGGGATGGAAATACCGCCGGATAACGTCATTATGACCTGCGGTGCCGCAGGCGCCATTAACGTTTTTTTCCGGGCGGTACTGGAGCCGGGCGATGAAGTAATCTGTCCGGCGCCGTATTTTGTGGAATACGGTTTTTATGTCGGCAACTTCGGCGGAGTGCTGCGTCCGGTAAAATCCAAACCGTTGACTTTCGAACTGGATTTTGACGCGATAGAAAAAGCGTTCACGCCGAAAACCCGTGCCGTGCTGATAAATTCCCCCAACAACCCGACCGGGCAGATTTATTCCAGAGAGGATTTGGAAAAGCTGGCGGCGATAATGACCAGGCATTCGGAAAGAACCGGACGTCCGGTGTTCCTGCTGTCAGATGAACCATACCGTTTTCTGAATTATGACAATGTCGAAATTCCGTCCGTCTTCTCTATATATAAGTATAGTGTCATTGCCAGTTCTTTCTCCAAAAAATTATCGCTGGCCGGCGCCAGGATCGGCTATCTGGCGGTAAATCCCGCGATTGAAGACCCGAAAGACCTCATCAACGGCGCGATCATGACCAACCGCATTCTCGGTTTCGTCAATGCGCCGGCGCTGGCGCAGAACATTCTGCAGCATTCGATCGCCTGCACGGTTGACATTGATATCTACCGTCAGCGGCGTGACGCCATGGCGGCGGTGCTTGATAACGCCGGCATCAAATATTCCATGCCGCGCGGCGCGTTTTATTTCTTCCCGCAGTCACCGGTTGAAGACGACAGCCTCTTCATCAAGGCGCTGGTTGAAGAACACGTGCTGGCGGTTCCCGGCGCGGGGTTCGGTTATCCCGGATACTTCCGCCTGACATTCTGCGTGGATATCAAAACCATCGTCAATTCAAAGGACGCTTTCAAACGGGCGGTGGATAAGACCATTACTCGTAGTTAAAAAATTACAATTTAGTGTTAAATTTAATTAGACAGTTTGAAAAATTACATTTTTGTAATATAATAGCGTTATTCCTTTTATTTATTATAATATTAATGACTGAAATTTTTCAGATTGCTTTATTACGGATGTTTTAATGGACAGAAATAGAAATCTTGAAATGAATGTGCTGAATCAAATCAGCCATGTCATTGTGCATCAGAAGAATGTCTCCGCGCTGATGAAAGAAATTCTCGATATTCTATATCGGGAAATGGGTCTCAAACGCGGAACCTTCACGCTGCGGCGCGGCGATATTCTGTTTATCGAAGCATCGCACGGCTTGAGCGATATTGAAATAAAACGCGGTAAATATCATATCGGCGAAGGCATCACCGGCAAGGTTGCCCAGCAGGGCAAACCGCTGGTCATTCCGGATATTTCCAAAGAACCGGAATTCCTCGACCGCACCCAGGCGCGCTCATCCGATAAAAATATCGCTTTCATCTGTGTGCCGGTCATCCATGACGGAGAAGTCATCGGCACATTAAGCATTGACCGCGAAAAAAGCGTCGGTCTCGACCTGGACCGGGATTTAAACTTGATTGAAACCGTGGCCAATATCGTCGCCGATGCCGTCGCAGTAAGTTTTAAAGAACTTGAAGAAAGAGAAAAGCTGCTGGATGAAAACCGCAGACTGAAAATAGAGCTGGATAAAAATCTGCGGCCGGCCAATATCGTCGGCAACTGCAGCAGCATGCGCGCTATCTATGCGATGGTCGCGCAGGTGGCGGACAGTTCCGCCACCGTCCTCATCCGCGGCAGTTCCGGCACCGGCAAAGAACTGATCGCCCGCGCCATTCATCAGTCCAGTTCCCGCAAAGAAAAACCGTTTGTCGCGGTCAATTGCGCGGCGCTGCCGGAAAATCTGATTGAAAGCGAACTTTTCGGCCATGAAAAAGGCTCTTTTACCGGAGCCATCAGCCGGCGCACCGGCAGAATCGAAGCCGCCAGCACCGGAACACTGTTCCTCGATGAAATCGGCGACCTCAGCCAGCCGGTTCAGGTGAAACTGCTGCGTTTCCTGCAGGAAAAAACTTTTGAACGCATCGGCAGCAACGAGTCGATCAAAGTTGACGTCCGCGTGCTGGCCGCGACCAGCCGCAATCTGGAAAAACTGATGATTGACGGCCTGTTCCGCGAAGACCTCTATTACCGGCTGAATGTGTTCCCGATACATCTGCCTGATTTGAAGGAAAGACGCTCGGACATCATGCTCCTGGCAGACCATTTCCTGGAAAAATACAACCGGCTTTACGACCGGTCGATCAAGCGTATTTCAACCCCCGCGATTAATATGATGATGGCTTATCACTGGCCGGGCAACGTCCGCGAACTGGAAAATTGCATTGAGCGCGCGGTGCTTACCGCCAGCGACAATGTCATTCACGGTTACAATCTGCCGCCGTCGCTGCAGACCGGACAGGCCACCAATACCGCCACCATCGTGCCGGAAAAGAACGCTGATCTGGAAACGCTGGTTTCGTCGTTTGAACGGGAATTGATTGTTGATGCGCTGAAAATGAAGCGCAGCAATGTCGCCGCCGCCGCCCGTCAGCTCGGTATTACCCAGCGCATTATCCACTATAAAATCCAGAAACTGAACATTAATCCAGGCTTATATAAGTGAGTTTTGGGAGTTATGGGAAGTTCTAAAGTTCTAGAGTGCTGAAATGCTGAAGTGTTAAAAATCGAAAATTCCGGATTATTCAGCGTTTTCTATTCTGACTTCCACTCCCCTGTCTTCTGCATTAATTCTAGATTCCAGATTCTAGATTCTGACTTCTATACTTGCCTTCGTCAGTTGGATATTCTCCCGCCTTGCGGGATCCCGCTTTGCGGGACGGGTTATTGGATATTCTGCCCCGGCTGTTAAAACTTGGACATTGGATATTCCGTACTACTATTCGTCATCTTCTTGTTTTTTTAGAAAGATTTTCATGTGGCCATTTTCATAAGTCTCTTATTATTAACACAAAGAATACTCAGAATTACAGAAGAGAATTCCCGTCATTTTATCCGTCAATTAAAAGTTCGGGAGGAGGGTCGCGAGGGGGAACCCGGAACTGTCCGGGTTTCCCCCGCAAACAAATAATTGTTTCCCGCAACTTGCCCCCGGCGGCCCGCCGGGCGTGATCCAACGGCGAGGCGTTGGTCGCCAAAGGCGAAATGCATAAAGACGGTCTGCCGGGACGGCTGACCCTACCCATGAATCCCGGGATCCC
>CAIMFA010000366.1 GCA_903840185.1 uncultured Lentisphaeria bacterium
GCACTTTAGAACTTTAGAACTTTAGAACTTTAGAACTTCTTATAAGCCTCTGTGGTTAAAGAGGATTTTAAAAATTGGAATAGAGGAAATAAAGGAGCTGTTCAAAAATAAAGTTTACAAGTTTTGTGAAATATTCCGAGGTGATTTTGTGAATTGCCGGAGAGGCGCATACCTGAAGTTATGTAACGAACCGGCAAACACAAAAGCATCCGGGAGAAGCGCAAAGATGTAAAGGTTATTTTTGAACGGCTCCAAAGCAAAAAAAACTAATGAAAATATTCACAGGCTTTTCATTCAAACGCTTCGTGGCGGTGGTCATCAAGGAATTTATTCAGATGCGCCGCGACCGGATGACTTTTGCCATGATGGTCGGCATTCCAGTCATCCAGCTGGTAATTTTCGGCTATGTCATCAACAGTAATCCGAAATTTCTGCCGACCGCCATTGTCTGCGCCGACCACAGCCCGTTCTCCCGGTCAATTATTTCGGCCATGAAGACCAGCGAATATTTCAACGTCGTGGAAGAGGTTGACTCTGAACAGAAGGCGGCGGATCTGCTGAGACGTTCGGAAGTCCAGTTTGTACTTTCTTTCCCGGAAAATTTCACCAGGGAACTGGTCAAAGGACAGCGTCCGCAACTGCTGCTGGAACTGGACGCCGCCGACCCTGCCACCGTAGCCTATGCGGTCGCCGCGGTTGACGGACTGGTTAACAGCGCCTTGCAAAAAGATTTCAGAGGTGTGCTGCGTCGACCGGCTGACAGCCTGGTTGACGCCCGCATCCACCGCTGTTTCAATCCGGAGATAAAAACCCAGATCAACATTGTACCCGGACTGCTGGGAGTTATTCTAACCATGACCATGGTGTTTATCACTTCGCTGGCGGTAACCCGGGAGAAAGAGCGCGGCACCATGGAAACCCTGCTGTCCACGCCGGTAAAACCGCTGGAGGTAATGACCGGCAAAATCACGCCTTACATCCTCGTCGGATATATTCAAATCACGCTGGTGCTGGGACTGGCGGAAACATTATTCGACATTGACGTCAACGGCTCGCTTCTGCTGCTTTATCTGGTTTCATTTTTCTTCATCACGGCCAATCTGGCGGTCGGCGTGACCATTTCGACTCTGGCGAAAAACCAGCTCCAGGCAGTGCAGATGTCGGTCTTTTTCTTTCTGCCGTCACTCCTGCTTTCCGGATTCATGTTTCCGTTTCGCGGCATGCCGGAATGGGCGCAATGGGTGGGTGATTTTCTGCCCTTGACTCATTTCCTGGTTATTGTCCGCGGCATCATCCTGCGCGGAGCAGATTTCATGGATTTCGCCGGACACTTCGCCGCATTAAGCACTTTCCTGGTAGCGGTAATTGTCATCGGCGTGCTGAGATACCGCAGAACACTGGATTAAAATTGAGGGGGGCTTTGCCCGCAACCCAAAAGATACTAAAATTAAAAATGACAAACCACAAAGGAGTTGTAAAGAAATAAGCGGTATTTTTATACTGAGGGTATCGGGGAGAAATTTCGGGGTTGCCGGAGAGGAGCAAAGCCGTAGCTTTGTAACGAACC
>CAIMFA010000367.1 GCA_903840185.1 uncultured Lentisphaeria bacterium
CAGGCGGCGGAATTGATGGAACAAAATACCGAGCTGGAAATGCAGAAAAAGCAGTTGAATGAAGCCAGCCAGCTAAAAACCAACTTCCTGTCGAACATGAGCCACGAGCTGCGCACGCCGCTTAATTCCGTAATCGCCCTGTCCGGCGTGCTCAACCGGCGGCTTGCCAGCCGGATTCCCCAGGAGGAATACAGTTATCTGGAGGTGATTGAACGCAACGGCAAACATCTGCTGGAGCTGATCAACGATATTCTGGATATTTCGCGCATCGAGGCGGGACGCGAAGACATGGAAATTACAAAGTTTGACGTTAATAATCTGATCGCCGAAGTTGTGAGCATGATCCAGCCGCAGGCGGAGCAGAAAAAGATTGAACTGCTCCATCCCGCCGGCGATGCTGAATTGTTCATAACCGGCGATGCCGATAAATGCCGCCATATTCTGCAAAACCTGATTGGCAATGCAGTGAAATTTACCGAAAAAGGCCGGGTGGAGATTACAGCCGTCCGGAGCGGCAGCAACATTCTGATAAAAGTAACGGACACCGGCATTGGAATCCCGGAAAACCATCTGGCGCATATTTTTGATAAATTCCGCCAGGCTGACGGCAGCACTTCGCGCCGATTTGGCGGAACCGGACTGGGACTGGCCATTGCCAGAGAACTTGCAGCGCTGCTTGGCGGGGCTATTTCAGTTAAAAGCGTTCCCGGACAGGGTTCGGAATTTACCCTGAGCATGCCTTTGCACTATGCCGCGGAAAACGGCATAATTGAAGCAGAGGCAGAAACCTGGTTCAAGAAAACGATCCGGCAAACAGCTCACAAACCGTCAGCCGTAACACCGGTCAAAACCATCCTGCTGGTTGAAGACAGCGAACCGGCAATCATTCAAATGAAGGAGTTTCTGGAGGCGGGCGGGTACCGAACGCTGGTTGCGCGCAATGGCGGCGAAGCGCTCGAAATCATTGGGAAAACAGTTCCCGATGCGATGATTTTAGACCTGATGATGCCCGGGGTGGACGGGTTTGAAGTGCTGAAAACCATTCGCGAAGCGGAACTGACAGCCCATATCCCCGTGCTGATACTTACAGCCAAGCATATATCTAAAGAAGAACTAAAATATTTAAAGCGGAATAATATTCATCAGCTTATCCAGAAAGGCAATGTTAACCGCGGCGCACTGCTTGACACAGTGGCATCCATGGTGTTTCCGGAACCGGCAGCCCCGCAGTTTAAACCGCAGATAATCAACGGCCTGCCGGTAGTGCTGGTGGTGGAGGACAATCCCGATAATATGATAACAGTAAAAGCTCTGCTGGCGGATAATTATGCTATCATAGAAGCTGTTGATGGCATTGATGCGATCGAAAAAGCAAAACAAAAATTCCCGAATCTGATCCTGATGGATGTCGCCCTGCCGGGAATGGATGGCATTGAAGCGTTCAAGGCGATAAGACAACTGCCGGATTTACAGCATGTCCCGGTCATCGCCATTACCGCCAGCGCCATGGTCAATGATCGCGAAACCATTCTGGCGCAAGGATTTGACGCCTATATTTCAAAGCCGATCGATGAACATCTTTTTACCACAACTATCAACGAGGCGCTTTATGGAAAATAAAAAAATCAAAATACTGGCGGTTGATGACAATAAGGACAACCTTATTACCCTGAGCGCGCTGATCAAAGAGGCGTTTCCGCAGGCGGTGACTTTAACGGCTTTAAACGGTCCCGCTGGAATTGAACTGGCCGCAGCCGAAGCCCCCGATGTAATCCTATTGGATATCTTAATGCCTGAAGTGGACGGCTTTGAAGTATGCCGGGAATTGAAGGCTGACTGCAAAACATGCGAAATTCCGGTGGTTTTTCTCACTGCGGCAAAAAAAGACAAAGGCAGCCAGATTAACGCATTGGAAGCCGGAGCGGAAGCATTTCTCGCGAAACCGGTGGATTTAATCGAACTTACCGCCCAGATAAATGCAATGGTAAAAATCAAGCATTCCCGCATTGAAAAACATAACGAAAAAGAACGGCTGGCGGGACTGGTTGAAAAACAGACCGCCGAACTGAAAAATAATTATGCCGCCACGCTTAATCTGCTCGAAGATTTAAGCAAGGAGAATGAAGCAAGAAAACTGAGTGAAGCCGCTCTGCGGGCCAGCGAAATGAGATTCCGTACTATCATTGACGCTTCTCCGGTGCCGATGGCATTGAATGATGGATTGCAGCGTATTACTTTTTTGAATCAGGCATTCGTTAAAACATTCGGTTATACTCTGGAAGATATCCCGGCTCTGGCGGACTGGTGGACTGAAGCTTATCCCGACCTTGAATACCGGCAAAGAGTAATTGACGACTGGCAGTCCGAACTCGAGCGGACGCAACAGTCCGGCACGGAATTTTCGCCCATGGAAGTAGTCGTCAGATGCAAAAACAGAACGAGCAAAACCGTGCTGGCCAGCTCCTCCTTGTTTTACGACTCCATGGACGGCAGCCATCTGGCAGTGTTGTACGATATCACCGAGCGCAAACAGGCGGAGCAGGAGCTGATCAAGGCCAAAGAAAGAGCCGAAGAAAGCGACCGTTTGAAATCGGCTTTCCTCGCCAATATGAGCCATGAGATCAGAACGCCGATGAACGGTATTCTGGGCTTTACCGGACTGCTGAAAGAACCGCATTTAACCGGAGAGGAACAGCGGCAGTATATAAGCATGATTGAAAAAAGCGGCGACCGGATGCTGAATATTATCAACGACATCGTCAGCATTTCAAAAATTGAAGCCGGCTTGATGGAAGTTGCTGTTTCAGCAACAAATATAAACGAACAGATTGAATATATTTATAACTTTTTCAAGCCGGAAGTTGAACAGAAAGGCATGCAGCTTTCCTTTAAAAACACCCTGCCGGCAAAAGCCGCACTCATTGAAACAGACCGCGAAAAAGTCTATGCCATTCTGACCAACCTGGTCAAGAATGCCATTAAGTTCACATTTGCCGGATCTATTGAACTAGGCTATGAGAAAAAAGGCGGGTTCCTGGAGTTCTTTGTAAAAGACACCGGCATCGGTATTCCACAAGACAAAAAGACCGCGGTATTTGACCGTTTTGTCCAGCTTCACGTTGGAGATAAAAGGGCTTTTCAGGGCGCCGGCCTGGGATTGGCCATTTCAAAAGCTTATGCCGAATTGCTGGGCGGCAGAATCTGGGAGGAAAGCGAAGAAGGCAGGGGGGCAATCTTTTACTTCACCATTCCATATAACGCTGTAACAGAAGCGAAAAGTGTTATTGAAAATACCGCTCCGGCAGATATACCGGCAGAGAAGAAAGAGTGTCAAATTAAAAAGCTGAAAATATTAATTGTTGAAGACGATGAGAAGTCAGAGGTTCTGATTACAATTATCGTCAAAAATTTTAATAAAGAAATTCTAAAAGCACGAACCGGATTTGAAGCGGTTGAAGCCTGCCGCAATAACCCTGATATCGATCTGGTGCTGATGGATATTGAAATGCCCGGAATGAACGGCTATGAAGCGACCGCACAAATCCGGCTGTTCAATAAAGACGTGGTCATTATCGCGCAAACCGCCTATGCGCTTGCAGGCGATAGAGAAAAAGCCATAGCCGCGGGCTGTAATGATTATATCGCCAAACCTTACAATAAAACCTCATTGACCGTGTTACTGAAAAAGTATTTTTAAGAGATCATCCAGACTGGACAGAGGTTTTCTGCTTTACCGGAAAACCCGGCGGTGATTTTTTTTAACGCGGGCTTCTATGCCGTTCAGGGCTGAAAATCCGTTTGCAAAAATGATCTTACGGGATAAGCTAATTAAGGCATGTAAATAATTGAGAGAAAAATGTTAGAAAGCTGTCAACAATTTGAAAATAATTTAAATATTCTGGTAGTGGACGACGAAGCGAATATCCGGAAAACCATGAATATCTGCCTGGAATCTTACGGCAATCAGGTAACGGCGGTCAGTAATATCCATGATGCGGAAGCGGAAGCGCGCAGACAGGTATTCGATCTGGCGTTTGTGGACTTGCGCCTGGGCACAGACAATGGAATGGACCTGATTCCGGTTTTGCTGAACACTTCCCCGTGGTTGAAAATAGTCGTAATCACCGCTTATGCTACGATTGACACCGCCGTGGAGGCCATGCGCCGGGGCGCGACGGATTATCTTCAGAAACCGTTCAATCCGGAACAACTGCTGCTGGTTGCCTCCCGTGTCGCCGACATGCGCCGCATGGAACAGCGCATCGCGATTCTGCAGGAGGATATTGACCGTTCAAACCCGGCGGGATTTTTTAATTCCAGCCATCCGGAAATGCAGCGCACAATTGAGATTGCCCGGCAGGTTGCGGCTTCC
>CAIMFA010000368.1 GCA_903840185.1 uncultured Lentisphaeria bacterium
GGCTACGATTTCCTTTTTATAACCGATCATGACAAGCTGACAGACATTGCCGGCCTTTCAATCAACTGCCTGGCTGTGTTTCCAGGCGAGGAGATGGATGTCGGCATCACCGAGCTAGGCTATTCTTTTCATATCGTCGCTCTCGGCATCAAGCAAGGAATATCATGCGGGGCAATAGACGCCAGACAGGCGATTGACGCGGTGATTCAACAAAACGGAGTCGCCATAATCGCGCATCCAGCCTGGTCGCAACTGACTGTTGGCGACATGCGCAACCTGCATGGGGCTGCAGGTTTCGAAATCTATAACACCAGCTGCGAATACAGTATTGGCAAGGGCCATGCGGAGGCATGGTGGAATGAACTGCTTGCTCGCGGCAGCTTAGTATGGGGAGTTGCAGCCGATGATGTGCATTACCACCAAAACGAACATCGCCCGGTGGATGCCTGCGGCGCATGGATCATGGTAAAAGTCGAATCGCTTACTCTGGAAAACGTCCTGAAGGCTGTTAAGAACGGTAATTTCTACGCCAGCAACGGACCGGAAATAAAGGATGTTATCATTAGCAAAGACCGCATCCGAGTAGAATCTTCACCCGTAAAGTATATAAACTTCATTGCGCAGCAAAGATTCGGCGAACGTTTCACCGCATCAGCGGAACAGAGCCTTAATGGTGCCGAATACATACTAAACGGAAACGAAAAATTCATCAGGATTGAATGCATTGATTTCCAGGGCAAAACCGCCTGGACCAACCCCGTTTGTTTTAAATAATCCATATTTCCCGTACTCAAGCTCAAACAGAGTCTTTTTTACTGCGAAAAATACGGAAAATACGGAAAGGCAGCAGACAACAGAAAAAGAGATTTATCCCATGTTCTGTTTTCTCTTTAACTTTGAATGCGTCATTGATCCCGTTCATTATCGCGCCATCGGAACACAGTTTCCGGTACTCAGGCGAATACGGAATTCCGTCACGTTCGCGTTTGGCCGCCTGAGTCATTTCGTACACGACAGCCCGAACCTTGCGGCCATCAAAGATAATATCCGCCGGATAACGGCGGCAAATCTTCGGACAGCCTTCGTAACGATCCAGACTGTGCAGATTCTCCTCCGAAATTTCCCACAGCAAGCCATGAATCCATGCGCCTGAACGGCGTTCAATATCAGCGTATTTGCGTTCGACCAGCGCGTAATCCCACAATATGCCGTGACCTGCCGTGACGGCTCCCGGACAACGGTAAGCCATCTGTTCACTGTTCATATTTGAGCCGTAGGCAAAATAATACATTTTTACAATTCCTTTCGCTATTTATTCAATATTATATAGCGTGAGGGCGGACATTTTACGTCCTTGATGTTTGGTGGATAAATATCTTTCTAATAAAAAACAGGGATGAGTAACATGTTTAAAAGAAAAAAGCCCGCATTGAGCGGGCTTGAATAAACTAACGGGAATATTACCGGATCGGTGGTTTGCCGGCAACACCGCCGGATTTCTTGTGCCAGACGGCGATAATCGGGCTGGCGACAATCACGGATGAGTAAGTACCGATCACCACACCCAGCATCATGACGAACACGAAGTCGTTGATGGCGGTACCGCCGAACAGGAACAGGACAAACACCACCAGGAAGACGGTGAAGGCGGTCAATACTGTCCGGCTCAAGGTCTGGTTGATACTCATATTCACGATTTCTTTGTACGGCTTGTCTTTGACCAGTTTCAGATTTTCACGTATCCGGTCAAATACCACGATGGTATCCATGATGGAGTAACCGATGATCGTCAGGATCGCGGCGACAACGGACAATGAAATCTCTCTGCCCAGCAACAGGTAGATGCCGAGGGAAATCGTCACGTCATGGATAAGAGCGATTACAGATGATACCCCGTAATCAAACTCGAACCGCAGAGCGACGTAAATAATGATACCGATAAACGCCAGGATCACCGACAGAATCGCCGATTTGCTGAATTCCCAGCCGACCAGACCCCCGAGCGAAGATTCAAGCCCGCCGGAAAGTTTGGCATTCGGAAATTTTGCGTTCAGTATCTTGCCGATCTGATCTTTAGGGCTGGAGGAATTCTGCGCACTGGTATCAACCTTGTGACTGCTGCGGATAATAATTTCCAGCTTTTTATTGTCACCGCCCAGGGCGGCATTGATTTTGTAGGTAACTTTAGCGTCAGGGTAACCGGACGCGGTAAGCACATCTGAAATCTGCTGCGGCGGGATACTTTCGGCATAACCGAACGTTATCTGGGTACCGCCGACAAAGTCAACGCCCAGGCAGTCTTTACCCTTAACACAGATTGTCACGATACTCACAACAATCATGATTGCCGACAAAGTCAGCAGATAACGGCTGGCACGAAGGAAATCGAAATGCGGCTGGGTGAAGATATGCATCATGCGCAGAGTTTTGAAATGAGAATAATGCTGCATGATGTCAAACACCAGGCGGGTGATGTAAAGCGAGGAGAACAAGCTGGTAATAATACCTATGTTCAGCGTTACCGCAAAACCTTTGATGGCACCGGTACCGACAAACATCAGGATCACCCCGGTGAACAGGGTGGTCAGATGGGAGTCGATAATGGTCAGAAACGCTTTGCTGTAGCCTAGATCAATCGCATTAAGCACGGTCTTGCCGTTATTCAACTCTTCACGAACCCGCTCATAGATAAGAACGTTGGCGTCAACCGACATCCCCATCGTCAGGATGATACCCGCGATACCAGGCAGGGTAAGCGTGGCGTCAAAAGCGGCCATGGCGCCAAGCACCATGATAATATTGACCACCAGACCGATTATCGCGACTACGCCGGCACGGTGATAATATACGATCATGCCGATAGCCAGCGCGAGCATTGCCAGCACGCCGGCCCAGATGCCGTTGCGGACGTTATCCGCGCCGAGGGTCGGGTCTGTATCAAAAATTGCCTCCACATTGATCTGCGGCAGGCTGCCGGTGGCAAGAGCGTCGGAAATAGCTTTGGCTTCTTCAGTTGAGAATTTGCCGGAAATTTCAGCACTGCCGTCCATGATGGCGGATTGAATAGTCGGCGCACAATAAAGTTTGCCGTCAAGCACAATCGCCAGCTGACGCTTCAGATATCTGCTGGTGACTTCGCCGAATTCAGCACCACCCTTGTTGTTAAAACGGAGAATAATCTTGCGCTGTCCATACTGGTCGGCGCTCGGGAATGCATCAACGATATCTTTGCCTTCCATGACCCAGCGGCGCTCAATAAAGTAAATCTGGGTGAGCGGCTTCTGGCCTTTAACAAAATCAACAGTCTCCATCTTTTCATAACCGACCGGAGCAACAAAGTTCTTCGGATCTTCCAGATACTTCTTGACCAGCATCTGATTGTCTTCATGAACCAGACGGAAACGGAGTTTGGCGCTCATCTTGATCAGATTCAGCAGCTTCAGCTTTTCGTCCTTTGAGACAACCGGCACGCGGAGGGAAATATAACGGCCGCCGGCAGGGGAAATCTCAGTTTCGAAAATCTTCTGCGATTCCATACGTTTACGGAGAGTTTCAATCGCGATATCACGGAAATTATCGTAAGTGCGGCTGATCGCCTGGCTGTCTTTGGCATCTTTTGCTTTAGTGACAGCGACGGCATCAGGGGCAGATTTGGTTTCGCTGCTGATTGTGCCGTCATTGACATCCTGTTTCTTGTCAGGAATAAGTTCGAGCAGAAATTCGGCGCCGCCGTTTAAGTCCAGTCCAAGACGGATGGAGCTGCTGGCTTTTTTCCGGACCACGCTGAGAACATCGCGATTGTCGTTCAGATCTTTGCCGTCAACATAATTTTTCAGGTCAATCCCCTTTTCGTCCGCGGCTTCAAGCAATGCCTGAGACGGGAAAAGGCTGGGATTGACTTCCTGTTTCTTTTGAGCTTCAGCTATCAGTTTTTCCATTTCAGGATTTTTGCTGTCTTTCAGTATGGAACTGAAAGTCTTGTAAAAATCCCGCGGCGTCAGCGGATGGATTGAAATGGCAAAAACAGCAGTTACAGCCAGTGCGATAATCGTTCTCAGAAGTATCGGTTTTTTATTCATATTTGCGGCAGCATCCCTTCTTAAAAAGCTTTATGTAAAATCAGTTGGCGAGAGTATTCAAGTTTCCGTTTTCGAAAACGGCATTAATGCCGGTCTTGCTGATTTCAATCTTGACATTGTCGGAAATTTCAGCAATAAACGTTTTTTCTTTAACTTCAACTATTTTGGCATAAATTCCGCCGCCGATGATAACGCTGTCGCCCTTCTTGATCTGTTCGACCATTTCGGTGCGTTTTTTAGCCTGTTTGCGCTGTGATCTGATCATGAAATAAATCATCACACCGAAAATAAGAATCGGGCCCAGCAAGGGAAGCATCCCGCCGCCCTGAGCAGCAGGAGCACCTTCAGCTACAGTAAAAAACGTTTCAATCATTGTAATTATATCCTTCTTTTTTTATTATTGGGAAAAAACTAACTTTGCAAAATACATCAAAAACCCTGAATAGCAAGATTTTTTTTGATATTCAGGGCTTAAAATTAAAATAATTTAAATCCGCCGGAGCGAACAATCCTATTTTGCAGGAACTCCGAGCAGGCTGAGATGCTTTTCAAAATGGGCTTTCAGCTTCTCGCTGTACTGCTTTTCAAACTTGTGCATGGCGGCGAAAAACAGCGGACGAATGGTCTTATCGCGCAGGATCGGACCGTAAGTAATATGGAGAAGCTGACGGGCTTCGTTCATTTCCATTAACTTCGGCAGCTCTTTGTCCGGCATGGTGTCCACATTCGCGATTTTGCTTACATCAGCCGTGATATGATACAGCCGGAGCATATCGTTGAAATTCGCCAGCGCGAATTTGTGCATAAGCCGGTACAGTTCGGGATCATTCTCGGAGATAACCCGGACAGCTTCCAGCCAGCTTGTACCGGCGGTCTTGAGATGCAGGCGCATACCGGTCATTCTGCCGATAGTCGGATACACCATGAACTTGTCACTGCCGGAATGGATTGAAACCTTGTAATCGCCGTGGGTTTTGGCAATTGCCGCATGGACTTCAAACTGGCGGGCGAATTCGGCAGGATCGCCGATGTAATCGACGGCTTTCTGGAATTCCCCGATGAAACGCGGGGCGAGCGAAGTGAACTCAACGCCGCGCAGACGCAATTCCTTGACAATAAACAGGTGATGCGAGGGCAGCGTCGGCGAAGTCGTTTCATCAATCGAGATCTCCAGGTCGAATTCATTGCCCCGGCGGGATTTAATATGGTTGTAAACTTCCAGCGCGAAATCCAGCGCTTTCAAATACATCACCGCACAGCGGCGGGCAGTCGCGGCGTCAATTGCAATTTCCAGACTGCCGACTTTAAAAGTTTTATCGCAATAAGTCTGCCTGATCCGGCTCTGAACATCCGGCGGCAGCGCATTGAAAGCGGTCTCCACCTGCGCATCCGGCCAGTCTCCGGCTTTCGCCAGCATCACTTCCGACAAATCCAGGGTGATCATCGGCATGCCTGCGGACAGCGCAATGTCAATATCCGGAATATTTTTCAGATGGTCGCCGTCAGCGCCGTACCCGTCTTTATATCCTGCCTGAAAAACCATGAAGGTGGTATCATCCACCACCTGGCGGTAGGTTCTGCCGGTAAGGTCCAGTTCGCGCATCGACTGCTGAGCCAGCACCGGAGTGGCGTCAAAATGTTTCACCGCGGCAATATGACCGATACTTGCCAGTCCAAGGCGGTCGCCGCAGCCGATCGTAGTTTTGCGGTTGCGGAGCGATACCGGAGCAGTCCACGGAAAAAGCTTCCTCAATAATTGTGCGTTATGCTCATTCAACGGGCATTTACGGGCAATAACGCCGCAGTCGCCAATCTGCTCGCCGGAGAAATCCGCGATGATTCCATCTTCACGGCTGGAAAAAACCAGTATAAACTTTGACTGGGAATCGCAAGCCATCGCGATAAGCGTGCCGTCCGTCTTCTGGACAGAGTCTTTATAGAAAGCAACACTGCTGCTGTGATTGTGAATGTTTTCCTTGATATGATCCTCGCCGGATCCGATCAGACTGGATGCATGTTTGAGTAATTCTTTCATAATTCCGTTCCCCCTGATTAATAATTTATATTTGCAATTTGATTAAAATCCTGTAGCCAGCATATGCCATCGTTGGCTATGCTCCATAAAAAATAAAATCAAACAGACGGAATATATGCCTGAAATCCATTATTTCAAGATACCCGGAAAATAAAAAATCACCATGGAAGCAGTTAAGTCCAAATTGACCACAGAGATTTCCCCGCCGTGTTTGATATTAAGTATTGGATATTTAGAGTTGAATCGGGTATAAGGATACCACTGACAACGAAATCATGTTTCCCAGGCTGTTTAATGTCAGGAATTCCTTTGTGCCTTGCTAACTATCGGGTTAGTCTCGTAACTGCGGTAGTGCTTAACTATTTCCAGTTGCGCTGCCGGGCGGCTTCGTAAAGCAGAATGGTGGCGGCGGTGGCTACATTCAGCGAATCTATTTTACCCAGCATCGGAATGCGGATATTGATATCGGCGGCTTTCAGCCATTGGTCGGTCAGGCCGTGCTGCTCGGTGCCGACGACAATGGCAATGCCCTGTGTCATGTCAATATCGGTATATATTTTATCAGTATGAGGCGTGGCCGCCAGTGATTTGATGTTATGCTGCTTGAGCCAGGCGACCGTCTCTTCGGTGGTGGCTTCGGCCAGCGGAACGCAGAACAGCGCCCCGGTGCTGGCGCGAATGACGTTCGGATTATAAATATCGGTGCATTTATTGCAGATGATCAGGCCGTCAACTCCGGCGGCGTCCGCCGAACGCAGTATCGAACCGAGATTGCCAGGTTTCTCCACCGCTTCCGCCACCAGATACAACCCGTTGGGAACAACCTTCAAATCCGCCAGCGAATGTTTTTTCATCCGGGCAATGGCAATCAGGCCTTCCGGACGGTCCCGGTAAGCCATTTTTTCCAGCACATGGGTGGTAACCTCCGCCACTTTCGCTCCGGCGGCGGACATTCTTTCCAGCAGCGGGAACTCGTTTTCGCCCAGAAACATTTCCGGACAGTAAAAACATTCCAGAATCTCCATCCCGTATTCCAGTCCGCGGGTAAGTTCGCGATACCCTTCCAGCAGCGTCACCTGTTCCTGTTCCCGGTCCCGCCGTTCCCGCAATTTGCAAACATGCTTGACCGAAGGATTCTGCACACTGGTAATCTTAAGCTCGTTCAACATGACGATTCCCTTAAATGTAAGTTTTCATATTCCGCGCTTAATATAGCGTTTCACAGGGTAAAAACAACATGGCATTTGCCATTCCGTTGCACCTTTGAAAATTAACCACAAAGGCATCCCGCAGCCGCTGGACTAACCCGAGAGTTAGCAAGGCACATAGAAAACTTTGTCTTTATTACAAGTCACAAGTCACCAGTCACGTTTGATCTTTGTTTTTTGGGTAAAATTGCCGGGACAGCATCAAACGCTCATTTGGAACTGTTTGGGGCGGCGGCTTTGTCATCAATGAACTTAATGGAATTCAGCATCTGTTTTATGGCTTCGACATCCTGATCGCGGTACTGCATGTTACCTTCATAGTTATCCAGGTAAGTGATTGCCGCCAGTATCACATCGCCAGTTTTTTCATTCTTAAAATCTCTGCGGTAACAACAGAGCGGGATTCGGGCGTTATACATGACTTTGAACTCAGTTATTTTCTTATGAAATTCAGTATCCTTTAAACCGTTATCGGCAATCGCATAATGCGATTTTTTTTGATAAAATACGTATTCGCTTTTATCAAAAAGAATTATTTCAATATTAAGTAAATATAACGGTTCCATAAGTATCCCAGGATAAACTGGATGCATGTAAAAATCAAGTTCTTTGCATTTCCATTCCTTTTTATATTCAGGAGAATCA
>CAIMFA010000369.1 GCA_903840185.1 uncultured Lentisphaeria bacterium
AAAGACGGCGTTGTTACGTTAACCGGGACTGTGTCCGAAGAATCCCACAAGGCTTTGGCGCAGGATACCGTTGCGAGTCTGCCCGGGGTCACCAGCGTGGATAATAAGCTGGCGACCAACGCCGAAGCGGCTGCTGAAAGCGCGGATAAGTGGATCAGCAGAAAAGTGACACTCACTTTACTGTTCCATCGTCACGTCAACGCCGGTAAAACTGTTGTCGAGGTAAAAGATGGAAACGTTACACTGAAAGGTGAAGCTTTAAACATCGCCCAGAAGGAACTGACCACCGAATACGCTAAAGATATTGAAGGCGTGAAAGAGGTGAAGAATGAAATGACTGTGGCGGCGACTCCGGAACCGGCGACGCGAACCAACGTCGAAAAGGTGGATGACGCGTCCATTACCGCTCAGGTCAAGGCTGCGTTGTATAACCATCGTTCGACCAGCTCTGTTAAAACCAAGGTTGATACACGAAATGGCGAGGTCACGCTGACCGGTATTGCCAAAAACGCGTCAGAAAAATCTCTGGTAAGCAAGCTTGTCAACGACATCCAGGGAGTGACCAGCGTGAATAACCAGATGACGGTCGAAGAACCCCAGACCAAGTAATATGGCGGATTATCGCCGTCTGACTCATTTCGGAGCCGGACGGCGGCAAAAACTATATAAATGAAAGGAGTGGCAACATGACAGTCGGAACGTTACTGCTGATTATTTTAATTGTTCTGCTTGTGGGTGCATTACCGGCCTGGCCTCACAGCAAAAACTGGGGTTATTATCCCGGCGGCGGACTGGGACTGGTTGTCCTGATTCTGCTCATCCTGGTTCTTATGGGCAGGATTTAGAGAACTTTCGCAAGAAATAAAAATGAGGTGGGATCCGATGAATGCCATATGCCCAAAACACGGGGATAAACGGGTGGACGCTCGTAAAGAAGTCAGGTTCGGTCCTCGAACTATCAATGTCTTCGGCGCGAAATATAATCATGTTTCGCGCGGGCAGCTTATCTTGATTCCAGAAGAGCTCCCTTTAATGTACATCACAATAAATCACAGAACAACGAAGAAAGAGGAAGGTCATGTCTGACAACAATACACCACGGGACTGCGGAAGAGAAAACATGAACAGCAGACTGCTGACATGGAGTTTCCGGCTTTTGGCTGCCCTTGCGGTATGTTTGCTTGCCGGATGCCACCTTTTCTCAATCGGATGAACGAACTCAATAATCAATAATTAAATGTGCGAGGAAAAACTATGAAAAAGCTAATTTTATGTCTTACCGCTGTTTTGGTTTCAATCGGTGTCATGGCCGAAACCAAATCGCTTACCACAACCGAAACAGAAGCATTCAATCTCAGTATTACTCCCGATATCGCAGTCTACAAACGGACTGTGACGATCGAGGGCGTCACCCTCAGTATCTGGGGCGAAAACCCGCAGACGTCGCTGGCTCTGGGTATTGTCAACGGCTCCACCGGCAATAGCGCCGGCCTGGATTGGGGTTTCATCCTTAACTATGCCGATAACTACAAAGGCGTAAAGTGGGGTTTGGTCAACTACACTAAACAGGACTCATTGGGATGGGACGCCGGTTTTGTGAACTATACCACTGGTACCGTGCGGGGATTGTATACCGGCGTGGTGAATTACGTTGACCGCCTGAAAGGGGTGGAATTCGGATTAGTCAACTATGTCGACAAGTCGGATTCCGGATTTCAGATCGGGATTGTAAATATTATCCGGAATAACAAAACCTGGTTCTCCGATATGCCGAACAGTTTGGCCCCGGTGATGATTTTCGTCAACTGGCGGTTCTAGGTTCCGGCAGCAGTTGTCGACTGGTACGGCTAACGTACCAGCCGGCTTCAGCTGAAACAGTCGAATCTATCGTAGTCTGGAATAAAGTTTCAACATGCCTTGTCGAATGATGTTGTGCGGATATGTGCGATAGCGAGGAGGCGAAGTGAAAAACACAGCAAAGTTAATCAAAGCTGACAAATATCTCGCTTCTCAAAATGAAGAGCAGGAAAAGCGTGTAGCAGAATTGATCATTTCTAAGTTTGATGCCGCAGTTACTAGCGAATATATCAAAGAGCTTGCCATCCAAAATGAAGAGAAAGAAAAACTTGCCGCAGAGTTGGTTGTTGTCGACAAAGAACTTGCCTTTCAAAAAGAAGAGAAAGAAAAACGTGCTGCAGATTTAATCCTAGCCAACACAGAACTTGCCTTCCAAAATACCGAGAAAGAAAAACGTGCTGCAGAGTTGATCATTGCCAACAAAGAACTGATTTTTCAAAACAA
>CAIMFA010000370.1 GCA_903840185.1 uncultured Lentisphaeria bacterium
GATTATGAATGTTTAACTTCATAAATATGATTGTAAAATTAAATAATTGTTGTACATTTAGCAATATCAAATTTAACCTAACTCTTATGTAATTATTTTCAAGAAGACAAGAAATTAATGATTGTTATTTTCAGGCTGTTTACATGCATTGGACTTGCAGTGAATGGATTAATCAGGGGATGTATTGATGTTTAGCAGACTGTATGAATATGTTCTATCATTTTTCTCAGATTCAAAGAAAGTGATGTGGCTGACTTTCATTACCGGAGTTGTCTGCGCTGTAATAAGCATCATATTCACTAAAGCCATTTACCGGGATTCGGTTGAATATGCAGCGATGGTCAACGGGTTCAACATTGGCGACTGGGACAGGGCTTTCAGAGAGTGGCTGCCGCCGCTGTATCCTTTTTTAAGCGGTTTATTGTGCAAGACAGGTTTTTCAGTATATTACTCCATGATGATTGTAACGGCCGTTTTGTGGATTATTACCATTTTCCCGTTATACGGAACTTTATGCTTTTTCATGGAGAAAAAATATGCCGCCTGGGGGGCATTGTTTTATATACTGGCCCCCAAGGGCATCAGATACGGACTGGCGCCGTTACTTGAAGGCGGGAAATACTTTCTTCTGGCGCTGTCACTCTATTTTGTATTCCGGGCGGCTCAAAGTAAAAAATACCGGGATTTAATCCTGCTTGGAATCGCATTGGGCGGTATGGCATTAATGAGAGCCGAAGGCGTCATCTATATTCCGATCATGCTCGCTGCACTCGCCATGCTGCTTTTGAAAGACTATAATTTTAAGATTAATGCAAAGTTCATAAGAGCAATTTGCCTGTATTGCGTGATAATAGTAATAACCATATGTGCGGTAGTGTCGCCCAGAGTTTATCAAATCTACCAGCGTACCGGTTACCCGGCAATTGACACAAGGCAGTCCTCGGCCATGCTGGGGATTAAAAATAAATTGACGGGGATTCACGAAAATCGCACGACGGTGCAGGAAGTCGGTCTGGCGCAGGACTATAATACTGTCGGGATGTCAAATTCGATGTTTGCGTTTACCATGCAGGATTTTAAAAAGTTTATCTCAAATTTTCCGCGAGGCAGTTACGAGCTTTATCTGCTTCTCAGCGTAGTTGGATTATTTGTGCTTATACTGAGCAAATGCTGGAATGTAAAATATTCTGCAGTAATATGGGTTTTTGCCGCTAATCTAGCGGCGTTTTATTTGATGAGATCCCATGTGTACCGCTACTACATCATTAATGTCATTATTTTGATGCCGTTCACGGTTATTGGTTATATGCAACTGCTTGACTGGTCAGAAAAATTCAAGGCAAAGAAGCTGCTGGTACTGCTAGTTTCCGCCATCGCGATATTCCAGATTATAAACGGGATGGACAATTCCATAGACAAAAGCAAAATACACTACAAGGAACTGGGTTGCTGGATTAACGCCAACAAAGCAAGTTTGAAAAATCCGCAGCATGAAAATTTAACCATCCTGGTGTACGGGGAGGATTTCGGCTACAGCGTTTACTCCGGCTCCAATGCCGCCGGGTACAGAGATGTCAGCAATTACACGTTAAATGACATTTTGAAAAAAGGATTTCCAGCTAAACTATGCTATTATGCAATGGTAAAAACTCCGGTTGAAATAACCTTTAAACCTGATATTGTAGTGATTGATGATCGAAGTGTATTCAAAAATGTAATTGAGCAGTTAAAATCTCAACCTGATGTAACGCAAATACATACAGGATGGGATGATAAAATACTAGTATATAAAAACAATAATTAAATCTTCGGATTAACTATGCTTAATAATAAAACAATAGCTGTCGTAGTACCGGCATACAATGAAGAAAGTCAAATCGGGATGGTCATTGAATCCATGCCGGAATTTGTTGACAGAATCATCGTCATTAATGACTGCTCAAAAGACAATACCGCCAAGGTGGTTGCAGGTTATTTTACTTCCGAGTTTAACAAATCCGTCAGGATTCAAAAGAAAGATAAAACGCTGGTTCGCGACAGATATAACTATGCCGATGTGGTATCTTCCCAGATGACTGAACGCGAAGAGCAGTATTATCCTGAGATTGAGATCGTTAATCCGGATCCTGAATGCGGCAGGATTATTCTTATCAATCATATCCGGAACTCCGGCAAAGGCGCCGGGATCATTACCGGTTATAAATGGTGCCGCGACAATGATATAGACTGTACGGCCTCTATGGACGGAGACGGACAGATGGACCCGTCTGAACTGGAATCGCTGTGCAGGCCGGTCGTCGATGAAAAGATTGACTATGTGAAGGGAAACCGCCTTATTCACCGCAGTTCGCGGATCGTCATCCCCAAAATAAGGTTTTTCGGGAATTCCATCCTGTCAATCCTGACCAAAGTCGCCTCCGGCTACTGGCATGTTTCTGACACCCAAACCGGCTATACGGCTATTTCGCTGAAGGCCCTGAATTCAATAAAGATTTATGATATTTATAAATATTACGGCTACCCGAACGATATGCTGGTAAAACTTAATCTTGCATATTGCTCCTTGAGAGAAGTGGAAATCAAGCCCGTTTATAATGTCGGCGAACAGTCTAAAATGAAAATCTCAAAAGTCGTCCGGAAAGTCTCATGGCTTCTATTCAAATCCTTTTTCAAGCGAATATGGATGAGATACCTTTTCCTGGATTTTCATCCGCTCTTTCTGTTGTATAATCTGGCATTTATAATGCTGATTGTCAGCGTGCCGTATTTATACCGGATATTAAAATCTATTGTGCTTGTCCAGGATATTGGAACATTGCCGGTTCTGGCTTTCTTCTTTCTCTTTATAACCGGATTTCAGTTCCTGCTGTTCGCCATGTGGATGGACATGCAGGACAATGAAAGACTAAATAAGTAGGAATATTAATTTATGTGTGGAATTTTAGGAATATCCATCAATAAAAACTCGAGTATCAAGCATCACCGTCTGTGCCGCGATATACTGGATAAACTTTTCCTGCTTGCAGAATCCCGCGGGAAAGAAGCGTCCGGATTCGCATTCAACAGCGGCAGAAGCATCGTTGTCCATAAAACCCCCTTCCCTGCTTCCAGTCTGATCAAATCAGATATATACAAATCTTCGGTTGACACCCTGTTGTCCCATAATGATAAATGTATTTCCGCCATCGGACATTCCAGACTCGTAACCAATGGCTATGAGCAGTTTAATGCCAACAACCAGCCGGTAATAAAAAAGGGGGTGGTTTGTGTTCATAACGGAATCATCGTCAATCAGAAAGAATTATGGGAGAAATTTGCCGATGAGGAAAAACTCACGGATTTAGACAGTGAACTGATACCGACCCTGCTTATGCGCTTCTACAAAGAGGAAAAATCCATCAATCAGGCGCTGGCTGAACTATATTCGGAAATTTACGGCATGACCAATATTGCCGCCATATTCTCGGAGTACAATAATCTTCTGCTTGCAACTAATAACGGTTCGATTTACTATGTTACCGGGAATAACGGCAATGAAATAGTGTTTGCATCAGAAAGATATATTCTGAATAAACTGCTGGATGATTTAAATCTGCATGAGGTTTTCAATAAAGAAAACATTCTTCAATTGAAACCCGGAACCGCCTGCCTTGTCAATCTTGATGATTTTTCCCAACAATCATTCGGCTTTAATGATCCGGCATCACTGCAATTATCTGAATACGGGAAAGCCCTGCCGATTGAAGAAGTTGCCGGAAATTTCGATAATAAGCGCATACACATAAATACCAGTCTGGAACATAAAGCAGCAACAGTCCCGGACAAATTTATCGAACATTATCAGGCTTGCGCCGGCAAAATAGCAGAACTGAAA
>CAIMFA010000371.1 GCA_903840185.1 uncultured Lentisphaeria bacterium
CGGCGTTGAAATGATAGAGGCCGGCATCGGTTCCGGCCTGCTGCGGCTTAAAATGCTGAAAATCGGCGGTTCCGGCGATATAAACTGTAACCCCGGCGATACAGAGAACGACTTAAGTATGGGCATGGAAATTTCGGCGAGTCCGGCAGTCGAATTTGAAACGGCTAACGCCAGGCCGTTAAAAGCAGCAGTAGACTTACCGCATGCCGGAGTGCTGGTGACGAAGTCAAAAGGACAATGGCGCGGCAGCATGAGCCTGGATGCGGAAAGCATCAGAATGCCGGAATTACAGTTTAAGACCGGCAGGCTGAAAGTTGAACTGCCGCTGCCGCATCTGGCCGCCCCTGGCGAGACCGGACGGATTCAATTGCAGCAGATCGGCATGCGGGATAACCCGCTGCTGGATATTGATCTGTCGGCAAAGGAGATCGAAGCCGGAGTGCTGGTTGAAGGCAGGCTGCGCCCCCTGATCCTGCCAGGCGCAGATTGGAACTGCAAGGCTGTTTTACAAACGCGCCCCGTGTTAACCGGACAGCTTGAATTGAGCTTCGGTCCCTATGACCTGTCGGAGCCGCTGCTGCCGGGTAAATATTTCCAGCCGCTTGAAGGAACAAGCTTCAGCGGCAATATTGCAGGAAGCGCGGAATACCGCTTCGGTCCGGGCGGCAGCTCCGGCAAAGCAAGCCTGCATGTTGCCAAAGGAATATTTAAAAGTACGCCTTTGAACTTGACGGCGGAAGGAATTGAAGGCATATTAACATTGCCCGGACTGCCGGAACTGCGCACGCCGCCATTGCAAGTGCTGAGCTGCAAGTCGCTGCAAGTCGGTACCATTGCCATGAGCAATCTGAATGCTGAATATCAGCTTGAACCGGGTTGCGCTTTTCTGCTGGAAAACTTTTCCGCAAACTGGTGCGGCGGCCGGATTTATACCCAGGCGATGCGCATCACGCCGGGGCAGCGGAACCTGAAAGCCGTAGTGTACTGCGACGGCCTGATCCTGTCGCGGCTGCTGGCCGAAATGGGCATTGCCCAGGCGGCCGGAGCCGGGGCAATACAAGGACGCATGCCGGTGAGCATCGGAGAACAGGGCATTGTCCTGGAACCCGGATACTTGTATTCGGAGCCGGGCGACAGTCACAATCTCCGGGTTCAGGGAATGGACAAGATGCTGGAAGGGCTGCCGCCTGATTCCGTCCAGTTCAGCCAGATGGATATCGCGGCTGAAGCTTTGAAGAATTTTGATTATGAATGGGTTAAAATCAACTTTACCAATGTCGGAGACGCACTCCGGCTGGAAATGCAGTTGAACGGGCATCCCGCGGAGCCGCTGCCGTTTAAATATGACGGTCAGCGCGGCGGGTTTGTCAGAGTCAATGGCGAGAAAGCAATCTTTCAGGGTATAAAGCTGGATATAAATACCAATATCCCGCTTAACCAGATGCTGAAATTTAATAACAATGTAAAAAAACTTTTCGGAGGTTAGAAAACATGAAGACAAAATTGTTGGCGGCATTGCTGCCGGTAGCACTCTGGGGGTGTTCTATTGACACCCATAACGATGTAAATGTCAAGCCGATTGAGATCAAGCCGATCCATATCACCATTGATGTGAACGTCAAGGTTGACCGCGCGCTGGATGACTTCTTCGACGACGTGGATAACGCGAAAAAAGCAAAAACCGCGGAACCGGAAAAAGCGAAAAGCACGGAACCGGCAGCTAAATAACACCTAAGGAGTTAACACAAAATGAGAACAAACTCAATAATCAATACCGCCGCCAAAGCACTGTTCGTCCTGGCACTGCTGACCGCAGTATTCAATTTGAACGCCGGCACTAAAGAAGAGATCATCGCAAGGATGAAAGCACGGCTGCCCGCTCTCGAACAACTGAAGAACGCCGGAGTCGTCGGAGAAAATAATTTGGGGTATCTCGAAGTCAGAGATGATAGCGCCGATACCAAAAACGCGGTTGACACCGAAAATAACGACCGCAAACAGGTATATGCAGCGATCGCCGCGAAAAACGGCACCACTGCAGAGCTGGTCGGCAAACGGCGGGCCATCAAGCTTGCCAAAGAAGCAAAGAAAGACCAGTGGCTGCAGAATGAAAAAGGCGAATGGTATCAGAAGCAGTAGCAACCGTCAGGTTTTATACTCTGCGCGGTTGAAAATTCAACTTTAGATGAATAGGATTGTGGATTGGATTTTTTTGATCTGACTGTCGGGCGATATGAATATCTCAGGAAGGAGGATCGGAAAAATACAACCGCAAGACATTCACCGCAAAGCGGTTGCGATCTTTCGAGCTTGGATTCGCACTCTTCGAGGCCTTCGA
>CAIMFA010000372.1 GCA_903840185.1 uncultured Lentisphaeria bacterium
AATCCACAATCCTATTCATCTAAAGTTGAATTTTCAACCGCGCAGAGTATAACTCCAAAAAATGAATTAGATAATTCAAAAATAAACTGATTTCAAATATTTTCAAATCTTTTTTCCACCTAAGCGGAATAATTCATTAAAATATCACCGTTCAATTACTGCTTTTCGCCATTAATAACAGTTTTTAAATAGAAAACGGGCAAGTTTCCTGCGGGTATTGGACTGCATACGGTTCATCATCCAGGCTTCGGCGGTACGCCTGGAGAGGACGCCCATAGTCGGAAAGGAATGCTGCGTCATCAGAATGTCCTGCATGCGGAGATTGTGCTGGATCGCCAGCGTCCATTCGTTGATCATCTCGCCGGAGCCTTCCCCGGCAATCACGGCACCGTAAATTGCACCATTGGATGACGCAAACACTTTCACGAAGCCAGTCTTGGTTTCCTGGGCGATTGCCGCTCCATAGTCGTCGTAATGCGCGACATAAGTTTCGTATGGTACTTGCTGATCATTGAGCTCATGGGCAGACATGCCGACAGCAGATATCTGCGGCTCGGTGAAAATGGTGTACGGAACCGCATATTTGCGGAAATCTTTTTTGAAAGGATACGGGCGCATTGCATTGAGCAGGGCAATCATCCCCTGATGCATGGCGGAATGAGAGTATTGATGCTGTCCGTTGCAGTCGCCGATTGCATAAATCCACGGAACCGAGGTTCTCAGGTATTTATCTGTCGTAATGCCGAACGGACTGTATTTTATTCCTGCATTTTCCAGTTTCAGTGTGGAAAAATCCATAGAACGTCCGGTTGACGCAAGAATCTTATTGACTTCGACATTCCAGCCGCTGTCAGTCGTAAGCTCATAACCGCCGTCTATTGCTTCGACATTCTTCAGACTGGTTGCGGCAAGCAGGGTGATTCCTTCTTTGCGCAACTGTTCCTCCAGCAGGATCGCCGCTTCATAATCGCATTTTGACAACAGATGCTGTGAACGCATAAACATGGTTATTTTACAGCCCAGGCGGCTGAAAGCCTGGGCCAGTTCGCAGGCAGCGGCGCCGCCGCCGATTACCGCCATGCTCTCCGGTATCGCGGAAAGCGTAAATATATTTTGATTAGTCAGCGGAGAACATTCTTTCAAGCCGGGTATCGGGAGAATCTCAGGCCTGCTGCCGGCAGCAATGAATATTTTCGCGGCGGAAATCTTTTTCCCTTCAACCTGAATGGTATGTTTATCTACAAAAGCCGCCGGCCCCTGTTCCAGGAGCATTTCCACATTCCCGAACATCCTTAAAGACTTTTTATCTCTGATGAAATTGATGTCCGCCTGAAGTTTTTCGAATAGATTTTTCACCTGCGGGGAGGGGAACTGCTCCAGGTGCATTTTTGACAGCTTCGTGCAATCGTGTCTGAGTTTGGCGATTTTCAGCAGGGCCTTACTGGGAATACTGCCGCAGTTCATGCATTCCCCGCCAAGTTTGTTATTGTCGATTGCGCAGACTTTCAAACCCGCGCCGGCAGCTGTCAGTGAAGCCGCCATGCCGGCGGGACCTAGTCCGATGCAAATAAGATCAAAATCGTATTCCATCAATTGCCCCGCATTTGATTCATTGGATTCTCTTGCTGTCATAAACTCCGGCAATACATCAACCGGGATGCCGGATGAAGCTGAAAATTATATCATTTTAATATTGATATTCAATCTGAACATAGCATTATTTTTAACTAAAATCTTTGATATTATCTGTTTTAAGCAGTATTTTAACAGAATGTTTCGGTGTATTTATTTGATTAAAATTGGGTATTCGAGCTGGTTTTCGGAGGCTGGACAGGATGTCATTAGTTGCGTATATAATAATTTTTGCTTTTGCGTCGGTAACACTGCTTATTCTTCTGCTCAGTCTGGTGAATTGCCTGGTTTTTTCCAGAAAGAAGCAGTTTTATCAGGCACTGGCTGCTTTTGTCGTGACTGCGGCGCTTATGCTTGGTTCCGGAATCATGATCGGGGTTAAAACCTGTAATTTTGTTTTCAGCCAGTTTTCAAAGACCAAAGCCCAGGTGGAAAATAAAGTAAAAGAGCAGGCGGAGCAGCGCCGGAAGAAAATTAATTATCTTATGTCCGGGGTCCCGGATAATATTAAACCTAAAATTGCCGCCGATTTTTATGAATTATGCGGACAGAAAGACTGGTGGAGGATCCCGCTGGTTTACCCGTATCAGCTGGTGATGATCGAAGATTTTTATCTTGGCAGTCTGGAAAAATATAAGGGAGGGCCGCTGACGGAACCGCGTAAATCTTCAACTGCTGCGATTACTTTTATTAACAAAATTGCTTTTGATAAGAAAATGCTGCTGTTTCAGCGGAACATTGAACTGAATAATTCCGAAAAGCAGGAATGGGGGATTTTTGAATTCAAAACCGGACAATGTATTATTTTCCCTTCAGAGAATGCCATGTTCAAGGTTGCGCTGGATAAAGATTACGAAGGGGAATTGAAGCTGCATTCCCTTTTATATCAATACCGTGACTTTTTCAGATAAGTGGCGGATGAGACATAATGTATATTGTATGTTTGTGGAAAAATTGTTATTGCGTTGTGTTTTTTTTCGATAAATGTGATATAATATAGTTCTGATGTATAGCCTGGCATTTAACGGAGAGCTTGATCATGATGAAAAAAATGTTTGTTCCGGTTAAAACCGGTATAGCTGCAATTGACACACAGCATGAGCATTATTATAAACTGATTAATGATTTTGTGTTTCTCAGTAAAAACCGGCATATCGAAAAATCGGAAGCAATTAAATTTTTCTCGGAAGTTGTGGAGTACACCGTATTGCATTTCGATACCGAAGAGTTTTTTATGCGTTCGATTGACTATCCTGATTATGAAACTCACGTCAAGATACATGACAGATTCCGCGCCAGCATTGAAAAACAGTCTGAAGAGCTTGAACAGGTCACTAATATCTGTAAATTTGCGGAAACATTTGCTGAATGGGTCGGCGCATGGTTTTCAGCACACGAAGCTACGGCAGATTTGAAAATAGCGGAATACTGTAAAACACACGATATCCACTGCTGAAGCCGGCGGGGGGCTTACATCTCTCCAACGATGAATGGCAGTAATATCAGGAATATCCAGAAAAGGATACCCAGCATTACCAGAATTATGTCTCGTGCGCTTTCTATGACCATGTAAACTCCCCCCGTTATCACTTCTCTAATAATTATATTCTTACTTATAGAAAAATCAAGAATGAAACAGATGTTTTTTAGCCTGGATTATTCACGGAAAATGGATGAAAGACGAAAATATGCTCAAAAAGAAAGATTTTGACGATGCCGCAATCGTAGCAGCGCTACGATGAGGACATCTGCAAAGACTTTACTTTGAACAGATTGCAGTATTTCACCATAAATTTATGAATTATTCAGGCTGAACTCTTAAAATAGCATTAAGGCGCTATTATTCAACACTCAACCTCAAGGAAAGGAAACCAAAAACAATTCGCCGAATCCTTTTTTACCACAGAGACACAAAGACACAGAGAAAACATGATTCCCGGTTTAAATCTGGATACATTCCGACTCCTGACTTCTCTCTTTGTTCATTACACCCGCGTCCTGCTAACTCTCGGGTTAGTCCCGCGACTG
>CAIMFA010000373.1 GCA_903840185.1 uncultured Lentisphaeria bacterium
ATCACTTTCCGCTCCGGTTTCAAGCCTTTATTCACCGTCAAGTCTTCCAGTATTTTGCCGGCGGCATTCCGGACGTCAGCGGCGTCAACCGGAGTGTAGCCCGGCACCAGTACGGACGAAGCCGATTCCATGAATTCCCAGTTCAGCCCGCTGCTCATGGCTACCACTGAATAGCCGTGGTTATACAGGACTTCCGCCATCGCCCCCGCAGTAGTGCTGGTGCAATGCCCTCCCAGGCCGGGGATGACTATCGCCAGCGGAGCATCTTTATTATCCTGATACCAGACTTTATAATCCATTGCCGGCTTGTCGTCATAAATCTTTACAGAACGGACTGAACCCTGATTCGGGAAGTCGCTGTTCCACCAGGACAGGTCAACCCACAGTGATACTTCGTCCTTCTGCATATTGAACATTACCATCCGGATAGTGTCGATCGCGGCGCCCTGCGAGTCGTAATTGTTCAGCTTGATGACGTCATTGCCGAATTCAGCCAGCAATGGAGAAGTTGCCTGCTTGACCGGCGTTGACCGTGCATCTGCAGTTTTCTGTGCAGCAGGAGCTTCCGTCTTTTTCGCCGCGGCGGCTGCTTCAGCCGCCTTTATCTGCCTTGGACCCCAGTCTGTCAGGGTCAGTTCCCGTTTGATACCGCCTAAATCTTTAAATAATTGATAGGGGTCGTAATTCGCCAGCGACATCCGCTCGTAATCTGCATATTGCCTGGTACCAAGGTTCAAGTAGGTGAACGTCTGGCCGAAATAAATATATGATTTGGGGTCGAACGCATAATCGAAAATTTTGCCGACGCCGTCGCGGACATTCGCCGGGCCCGCACCGGGCAGGAACAGATAACATCCGTTTCCGATGCCCCAGCAGTAGAAGGCTTTGCCGAAATCATCGTCCTGACGCCGCAATCCGAACCACGGGTCAGCGACTTCAAAGAATCCGGCAACTCCGACAGTCGTATTGGAGAGAAAACGTAAGAATTCAATTCCGCCGCCGCTAAATTTTGCTTCACAGAAACAACTGAACATACGCACCGGAAATCCCAGATTGTCAGTAAAACGGTTGATCGCGTCAATGCCAGGACGAGGGATTATTGAGCCATAAACCGAACCGACCGGGCGGAAAACCCAGCGGACAAAGAAGTGGTTTATGCTGTACATGGTGCGGTTGAAACCTTCAATCGAGTCCTGCCCGGTGAGCTTTTCGGATAAATCCAATGGCGGATTTACTGCAGAAGCTTCTTGCTTTACAGTTATTGCTTCATGCTTTTTCTCCGTCTGGTTTTGAGTTGCCACTGAAACTTGTTGTTCCGCAGGTTTTGCCGCAGCGGTCTTTCCTGTATTTTCGGTGGAAACCGCGGGCGGCTGGTTGACAGAAGCACACCCGGTAACAAACAACGCAGAACCCAAACAGATTAAAATTTTATCAATACGCACAAGTTTATTCCTTAAAAACATACAAATTAATGCTTATAATATTAACACTATAAACGCATAAGACAAGATTAAAAATTTTATGACA
>CAIMFA010000374.1 GCA_903840185.1 uncultured Lentisphaeria bacterium
TGCAAACCGGCCGCAGATGCCTCCAGTACTCCACTGCGGTCTTGATCGCCTGCGCCTGCTGCACCTGACTTAGATACACAAAGTTTTCGAAACCCTCCGGGATACGGAAATAGGTCGCAAACATATTGATGATTTTGGAATTGCCCGCCTGGTTGCGCTGATGATGCTCCATTACCGGCGAGGTCACATTGAAGTCGCCTTCCCCGGCAAACTGCCGGATGGTCTTCATTTCCGGGAACGACTGATAGCCGAATTCCGAGCAGAAACGCGGGATGACATCATAATATGCCTCGAACGGTTTACCGGAATGCCATACTTCCCAGTAATGCATATCTCCCTGCTTGTCATCGTGCCAGCCGTCGCCGTAGCTTTCCGGACCGTTGCACGGCGAACTTGGCCAGAAAACGCGTTCGGGATCAGCGGCTTTTACGGCTCTGCCGAGGTCCCAGTTGAGTTTGGCGTAATTCAGCAGATACTTTTCGCGGGTATCTTTAGTGCCATACCAGCCTACCGCCCCGGCAACTTCATTGTCGCCGCACCAGATCACGATCGAAGCATGACTGCGCAGCCGTTTAACCTGATATTCGGCCTCTTCACGAACCAATGCCGTAAAGCTTTCAGTTGAAGGATAGAGCGCACATGAGAACATCATATCGTGCCAGAGCATAATGCCAAGCCGGTCGCAGATGTTATAAAAAGCATCATTTTCGTATTGGCCGCCGCCCCACACACGGATCATGTTCATATTCGCGGCCACAGCGTCCTGCAGCAGTCGTTCAAAGACTTCTGCCGTCTGGCGCTGCGGGAAACCGTCAGCCGGAATCCAGTTGGCGCCTTTGCAGAAAATATCCACCCCGTTAATGCGGAATGTCATACTGACGCCGATCTTGTCTTTCTTATTGATCAGTTCAACTTTTCTCAGCCCGATTTCATTTTGAACACACTCATCAGCGGTTGTCACGGAAAGCTTATACAAAGGTTGTTCCCCGTGCCCTGACGGCCACCACAAACGAGGTTTGCTTATCTCAAAAACCGTACGGACAATATTCAATCCTGACTTCAATGAAACGGGCACTTCCTGCTTCATTCCGCCGAATTCGACCTTCAATACTGTTTTCCCTGACGACGTGGCAAAAAGCTCGGTTATAACCGTAACCCTGCACTTGTCCTTAAGGTGAGCCTGTTCGGTATAAACATGCTCAATGCGGCAGCTTTCAACGCCCTGTAAATAGAGGTCGCCATAAACTCCGGAAGGAATCATGCAGATACCCCAGTCCCAGCCTGCATGACACTGCGTTTTGCGGACCATGTTCATGTGCGGAACCTGGTTATTACCGGTCCACGGCACAGGAAATGGCTGTTTTTCGGCTTCCAGCGCCGCCCTTTTGACCGGACTGCGGAATACTATCTGGATCGTGTTTTTGCCGTGGTTCAACAACTTTTTTACTTCAAAACGGTAACGCCGGAACATGTTTTCTGTTGTGCCTGCTTTTTTCCCATTTATAGATATTTCCGCGAAGGTGTCGAGGCTGTCAGCGTTCAGAAATACAGATTTTCCAGACAAAAGTTCTTTGGTGACTTGAAAGTCCCGCTGATAGGACCAGTCGCAATCACGCACCCATTGAACATCATTTTCGTTCATTTTCACGTACGGATCGGCTATTTTGCCCGCCGCCAGCAGTGCGCTGTAATTATCGCCGGGGACGTCCGCCTGAATCTTGAGTTTCCGGTTGACACATTCCAGATTCCATTTTCCTGCAAGATCTATTCTGCTCATACTGTTGCCTCTTATTTTTAAAAATCATTGATTTTTTAGTAATGATACAAAAATACATATTATTAAATAACTTTTCTACTACAATATTTTCAAAAAAGATACTATATTGATATATATTAAAATTTTTTAAGGTAAAATATGATAAAGCTGCAAAAAAACATCGTAAAGATTTCAGACATCAATCCTGGAACACTTCAGGATACCACCTTTTTCCCGCATGAAATTTACGAAGAGCATTCACATGATTTCTACGAGTTCTTTATCATCCTCGAAGGCTCCATGCTCCATAAACTTAACTCCGTGTCAACTGTGCTTAATCCGGGTTCGATCTGTTTCATCCGTCCGGACGATGTCCACGGGATCGGCAATCCGTCCGACACGGTGAAACTGCGTATTCTCAACATCGTCTTCAGCCGCGAGGTTTTCACTGATACACTGCTTTTTTTCAACAATTCCATTAAGTTCAATCCTGATGAACATTCGGGCATTATCACGAATCCGTCCGATAATGAACGGAAACTGTTCGCTGAAAAAATCGAACAGATTCGTAAATTCAGCGAAAAAACCGAATATCTCCAGATGAAAATAACCGCTATGAAAAGCCTGATCCTTGACTTTCTGCTCATGCTGTACCAGCGAACGGCGCTTTATCCGAAAACCGCGCCGGACTGGCTGGCGGACGCCTGCAGTGAAATGCGCAAAAAAGAGAACTTCACCGCCGGACTGGCCGTCTTTATAAAACTCTCCGGCAAAAGCCAGGAGCATCTGACCAGATACATGAAAAAATATTTCAATGACACGCCGCAGGCGTTCATCACCCGGCTCCGTATCCATGAAGCCGCCGGACAGTTGCGCAACACCCGCAAAACAATAGACGATATCATGTATGAAACCGGCTTTAACAACATTTCATACTTCCGGCGGTGTTTCTGCCGCCAGTACGGCGACCCGCCGGGGCGCTATCTTCGCAAATCCCGCAGCCTCTTCAATCCGCAACGCTGAACTCATTTAGCCGGACAGGTCAGAACCAGGCGGAGACCGCCGTAACAGCTGCCGTCGCCGGGATTGTTGTAGTCGCGACTTACGGACTGGCAGGCATCATCGTCGTCCGCCCAGCTGCCGCCGCGCGTCACCCGGAAGCCGCCGCCGGAAGCGCATTGCGGGTCAACCAGCAACGGCTTCCGCGTATCGTAGTCGCCATAGTAATCATGGCACCATTCCCAGACGTTGCCGTGCATATCATACAGTCCCCAGCCATTCGGCTTTTTGCCGCCCGCACGATGAGTGGCTTCTTCGCTGTTGCCGTCATACCACCCGGCCGGATCCAGATTGTCCGCCTCGTAATCCCCGGTAGTTCCGGCGCGGCAGGCGTATTCCCATTCCGCTTCTGTCGGCAGACGGAATACCGCACCGCCAAGCTGATCTTTCAATTTATCGTTCAATTTCGTGATAAACTGCTTACAGTCATCCCAGCTTACCGTTTCCACCGGCAGATCCGAACCTTTGAATTTTGACGGATTATTCCCCATTACCGACTCCCACTGCTCCTGGGTAACTTCATATTTACCCATATAAAAGCCTTGACTTATCTGCACCGGGAATTTTGCTTCGCCCATAAAGAACTTGCCTGACGGAATGTACACCAGTTCAAGCTTTGCGCCGCCGCCCAGTTTTACCGTTTTGCCTATTGGCAGATTCAGGGCTGCTGACTCTTTCTGCTGACGTGCAACAGCATCCGCCACATCAGAAGCTGTGGCATTAAAGATCGCTTTAGCCTGCGCGGCGGATTTGTCATCCTGGGCATAAATCGGGATAACTAACATCATTGCAATCAGAGCAGCCATTCTTTTAAGCATATTTTCATTCTCCGTTATTTTAATTGATTTAGTAGTTAACCTGAATAATTCATAAACTTATGGCTAAATTATGAATAGTCCAGGTTAAATCTTTTTCTAATTTATGTCCATGGCACTTATCAATCTTCGGCGTCTTTACCCAGTTTGACCTTATCGACCAGTGAAACATGGCCTTCCACCCAGCCATCGTCGAGCGGGTTGTTGATGCGGGCATTCAGGTCTTTATACAGTCTGCGCATGTCGATGATACCACCGATCATGAACCAGACCGTCGATACTACGCCGACGATAACTCCGATTACAATAATGTTGATATAGAAATACATGCTCCACCATGACGCCGGCAATGGCGATATCCAGTCCCAGATCGCCACCACCACAAACGAGATGACAAATTGAAAGACGATGGAAAACCAGAACACGCTCCACGCGATGATTTTGTCGCCGGTGGTATATTCGTCGTCAATCCCGACCAGTTTCCCGCAAACAGTCTTCCAGTTCCAGGGCGTCTTTTCCTCCTGGCTTTCGCCGTCGCTGTATTTGCCGCGGTGCAGCATCCGGTCCATGTTGAACGGTTTGCGGTAAGTCACCATTGAACCGACAATATACGCGCCCACGCCGAACATCATGGCGAGAAAATAAATTTCATAGGAATTGATTGGAAACTTAACAGGATTCATTTCCCAGACGATGTATGGCGAGCACACCAGATTGACGCTCTCAAATAATTTTTCCAGGTATTTCAGGTTGCCGGTATCATGCAACCACGGATAAACACGGCCGCTCCAGGTCTGCTGCAGCACCAGTCCGGCCAGCGAAGTGCCGGATCCGAAAATCAGCGCGCCAAACGCGCCGGTGGTCGTACCGAACCGGGTATAGAGCCCGCCGACCATGATCGGACCGGCCGCTCCTAACCACAACGAGCACATGATGGAGATAAACATCGCAATATAGTCCATCTGGGTGAAAAGCAGCGAAAAGACCAGGAAAAAGACACACACGCCAATCGACATGCCGCGCAGCCAGGACAGATGTTCCGCCGGCTCGAACGGCTTTTTGCGGAACGGCATCACCACGTCCTGCACCAGCGTGGAGGAGGCGTTGAATATCCGCGAGTTGTCGGTGGCCAGTAACAGCATCACCATCAGCAGAATGAACAGCCCCATGATCCCGATCGGCAGTTGTTTGCGCAGCACCATCGGCGCCATCATCTGATAATACAGTGTGCGGAACTGCTGGAACAGCGAGTTGCCCTCCGGTGTATCCGAGAGGTGTTTGTGAACGGTTTCCAGATACTTCGTGTCCGGGTTGTCTGTCCGGGAATAAGGTTTATCGACTCCGATCGTATGTTTCGCCGGTGGAATCGCGGCGATATCCTGCTCGATTTTCGCCCGGACGGTTTTATCGGCGATTGTCTCCTCCACCGCCTTGTTGACCAGGTTGGTCCGGATCTCTTTGGCTTCGCCGGCGAAGCGGCTGGAGAGCATCACGGTAACCATGAACAGTGCCAGCATCGTCATCATCAGCGAGGAAAATCCGTTACGCCAGGCGCCAAGCACCCCGGCCATCTTCTGTTCGTGAGCGTTGCGTCCGGAATTCGAAGTGTCGTTGCCGATCCAGGCCGCCCGGTTGAGGATGGTTCCCGCAATGGCGACTACCAGCGAGAACAAGTTGAAGTCGCGCAGACTGCTGATGTCTTTCGGGTTCAGAAAGCTTTCGCCCGGAACCCGGTCAAGCATCACCGGCGCCACGTCCGCAGCCCACGAAACTTCACAGAGCACCACAACAGTAAAAATCACGAAGATAGGATAGGACATCAAGCCCTGAAGCGCATCGGTAACCAGCAGCGACACCCGGCCGCCCGGCCAGATAATCAGCATGGCCAGAAACAGCACGATCACAATCACCACCACCATAGTCGACACATGCCAGCCCCAGACACTGACCGTCAGCGGCAGTCCTAAAATATAGATAAAGAAGCGTGCTGTCACCGCGGGCCCGATCGCATTGGTCATCATTTCCGCCACAGTACGGATAAAAGCGGCGATGATTCGCAGCGACCGGTTGTAACGGATTTCCAGAAATTGTCCCATGGAAAGACACTTGGTCTGGCGGAACCGGTACAGGCAGTATCCTGTCAGCGCCATGAAAATCCCGAGCGGAATGGTGATTTTACCCCAGAACCCCAGCGCCATCCCGGCCTGGTATTCGCTTTCGCATAGCGCGATCAGTGTGATCACGGCCAGTCCGGCCTGCAGATCGCCAACGCTGATTACATAGCGTCCGGCCACGCGTCCGGCCGCCAGAAAGTCAACGATCCCGCGGATGTACTTCCGGGAATGAATGGCCATTCCAACAATGACCGCCAGAGGAATAAGAGTAATACACCA
>CAIMFA010000375.1 GCA_903840185.1 uncultured Lentisphaeria bacterium
AGGCGGGCTTTGCCCGCAACCCAAAAGGCAGGGAAGTCAGGAGTCAGAATGAACAGCCGGGGGAGAATATCCAATAACCAACACGGAATATCCAATCTCCAAGGGGAACAGCCGGGAGCCAGAAGCCAGAAGTCAGGAGTCAGGAGTCAGGAGTCAGGAGTCAGGAGTCAGAATGAACAGCCGGGGGAGAATATCCAATAACCAACAAGGAATATCCAATATCCAAGGGGAACAGCCGGGAGCCGGGATCCAGAAGCCAGAATAAAACTTAAAACCTGAAAAGCAGCAGTCAATTTTAAAAACGTTTAAAACATAGAAGTCTAAAACAAAGAGACTAATAAAGGAAGCGTCAATGCATATTGTCGACTGGTTGATTATGATTTTACCGCTGGTTATTTGTGCGGGAATAGCCCTTTATTCCCGTCGATATGTGCGCAGCGTGGCTGATTTTATGGCCGGCGGCCGCAATGCCGGGCGCTTTTTAATCTGCACGGCACGCAGTGAACAAGGCGCGGGGGCGGTAGTTTTTGTCGCCGCCTTTCAGGTTTTCGCTGTAGGCGGGTTTACACTCTCATGGTGGGGGCAGCTTTCGGTGCCGGTGTCCCTGCTGATAGCAATCAGCGGCTTTGTCATCTATCGTTACCGTCAGACGCGGGCATTGACTCTCGGCCAGTTCTTCGAAATGCGTTACAGTCGTAATTTCCGGCTGTTTGCCGGTGGCCTGGCCTTTTTCGCCGGCCTTATTAATTTCGGCATCATTCCGGTAATAGGGTCGCGTTTCATGGTGAACTTTCTCGGGTTGCCGCAGGACCTGCTGATACTGGGCTGGCATGTTTCAACTTACCTGCTGCTGATGGCACTTTTTCTGACAATCTGCGTGATTATGACCACTTTCGGCGGACAGATTGCAGTACTGCTTACCGATTGCGCCGAAGGAATGTTCACCCAGATTTTCTATACGGTCATAGCAATCACCCTGGTCTTTTTTTTCTTCAACTGGGTCGAAACGCGCGCCGTCCTGCTGGATACTGCGCCGGGAAAGTCGCTGGTCAATCCTTTCGACTCATTCAGCTTGAAGGATTTCAATATCTGGTTTGTGTTGATGGGGATATTCGTCAGCGCATACAGTACGATGGCCTGGCAGAACAGCCACGCTTTCAACGCCTCCGGATCGTCGCCGCATGAAGCCCGCATGGGGATGATTCTCGGCCGCTGGCGCAGTTTCGCCGGAAGCGTGATGATCACCCTGCTGGCCGTATGCGCCCTGACCTACCTGCACAGCGCAGCCGGCAGCGTCGCCGTGCAGGCTGACCTCAGCAAAATCACCGATCCCAGCACCGTGAATCAAATGCGGATTCCAGTCGCACTGTCGCACATGCTGCCGGTCGGGCTGAAAGGCATGCTGCTGTCGATCTGCCTGATGGGGATCATTGCCGGCGACGGCATTCACCTGCATTCATGGTCCAGTATCTTTATTCAGGACGTGGTCGTGCCGATGCGTAAAAAGCCGTTCTCGCTGAAAGAGCATCTGCTGCTGCTGCGTCTGTCCATTGTCGGGGTGGCTGTCTTTGTTTTCATTTTCGGCGCAATCTTTCCTCAAACAGAATATGTGACGATCTGGTTTCAGATAACAATGGCAGTCTTCACCGGCGGGGCCGGAGCGGCGATCATTGGCGGATTGTACTGGAAGCGCGGCACTGCCGCCGGCGCCTGGGTCGGTTTTCTGACCGGCTCCGGATTATCGGTCGGCGGGATTATTACGCGGATTTATTTCCAGAAAGTATTGGGGTATGAGTTTATTCTTAACGGCATGCAAATCGGATTCATCGCCTGTCTGGCGGCGGTCACCTCATATATAATTGTTTCCCTGCTGACCTGTAAAAATCCGCACAATATGGACAAGCTGCTGCACAGAGGCGCATATGCCGTTGAACCGGAAGGCGATGTCGATGACCTGATTCCAGCGAAAATCAACTGGTTCAACCGTCTGTGGGGAATTGATGACCAGTTCAGCCGTTCCGACCGCTGGATCACACTTGGAATTTTCTGGTGGTCGATCACCTGGTTTTTAGTGTTTGTCGCCGGCTCGATCGCTTATCTGGTGCACCCATGGTCATCCGGAGCATGGGCGGATTTCTGGTTTGTCCAGGCGATCTGCATGCCGCTGGCGATCGGGGTTGCCACTACGGTCTGGTTCACCATCGGCTGTTTCCATGATCTGCGTATTTTCTTCCGACGTCTCCATGAAGAGAAAATAGATCTGCACGATGACGGCGTGGTGGAGAACAGTGACGATGCACATGGAACGCAAAAAAATGGCGTTCGAAACGCTAAAATATAATTAATGATGGAGATCGACTAATGAGCAAAGCGCGTGCAATAGCGGCTATCAACGGACAGCCGGCGGACAGGATACCGCAATGGGATTCTCCGGACAACCCGTCTCTGGCAAAGATGCTTTTCAACTATGACGTCTGGAAAAATCCGGAAAAAACTGCGGTCGACTGCTGGAAGCATTTTGACATTGATCTCACCCATTTTATTCCGGGCGATATTGCCGAATGGAATTTTCCGCTGGTCCGTTATTACGGAGAAGCCGTTTATACGGACGACCCGCGCTGCGCCCCATACAAACGTGCCTATAAGCAGCCCTTGAAAAAGCCGTATCAATCCATGTATGACCAGCTTGAGCGAACATCAAATGCGTCATTCTGGGGGCTGGCCCCCACATTGTCGCAAAATTATAATTTTACGTCGCCGGAGGATGTTCTCTCATTCGATCCGCTGTCACATGATCCTTACACGCTGGAGGAGCGCACGTCATTCTTTCAGAAGCATTACCGGGAAAAACAGGCTCTGCTTGGGGATTCCTGCCTGATGACCGGATGGTATTACCATACACTTTTCATGTGGCCGGTGGAGATATTCGGATGGGAACATTTCATGGTGGCATCCATGCTTGATCCGGCACGTTTTTCGGAGATACTCGACCAGTTCTTCAAGATCACCTGGCGTGATATTTCGGCCATGTGCAAAGTGGAGTCACTTCCGCTAATAGCCTGTCATGACGACCTCTGCAGCGCAAACGGGCCCATGTTTGCTCCGTCATGGTATGAAAATCATATTTTCCCGTACTACAAAAAATTGTTTGCCATGATTCATGCTGCAGGCAAGAAAGTCATCTTTGTCTGTGACGGAAATGTCGTTCCGCTGCTCGACCAGATACTTGCGACCGGCGTCGATGGAATTGTAGTTGACGGTCAAAGCGATTTGGCAATTGTCGCGGAGAAGTTCAGCGGCAGGATTATAGCCGGAGGAATGAAGCCGGCCGTAGTCAGCCAGGGTACTCTGAAAGAAATTGAGTCAATGGTGCAGAAAACGGTGTCCATTATCAGAGGGGAGCCAGGCTACTTCTTCAAATGTTCCGGCATGAATGGAGAAACGTCTGCCGGGAATGTTTTTCACTATCAGGAGTGTCTGCGCCGGTTCGGATCACTCTAAAATTAAGAATTACTGTAATCTTCGATAAATTTCAAAATGCCGGCAATAGCCTATTTCTGCTGCCGGGCAGTAATCTTGTGGTTGATCTGCCTGAAGTTACCGGCAACCAGGTCTGAACCGAAATAAGCTTTATGCAATCACGACCATCACATGAAAAATAAACCGGATTGAGCAGCAAAATGCCCGGCAATGAATATGAGCTTAAAAATGGAGGATATATGAATGTGAAAACAAAACCGGACGGAGCGCCGGAGCTCGAAGACTTTGCAGGGAAATTTTGTGTTTTGAGTGTTGCATTGGACAACCCGGTCATGATCAATCGCTGTCTGGATATTTCCGGACCGGATCCGGGGACTGTCCGGAAGCCGTTTGCGTTCTTTTTTGTCCATGGCGG
>CAIMFA010000376.1 GCA_903840185.1 uncultured Lentisphaeria bacterium
AGTCCATTTTACAGGGGAGATGCCCTGAAGGACTCATCCCCGCCGTTAAATTCGTCTGCTCATCAATTTTCCGCTGGGCTTCATGAACTAAAATTTCAATTTTCAGGAAAACTTCAGTATGTTATAAGTTCAGTTAAAGAAAGTTTGGATGCGCAAAAAATAAATGTGGAAAAGCATGACAGCTGGGTGCTTGAAAGACTGTTCGGCGACGACAGTGGATTTCCATGGAAAAGATATTTACGGTGCAGCCCGAAGCTGGCTTTCATGGTGGAGAAAGGCCATTGCAAAGATTATTATAAAGGCTATTACAAGGTGGAAATCAAGCCGAAATTCAAGCTGCTTGAAAAGGACGAATGGAAGATAAAAATGACTGGCGGCGGCGGCAGCGGACCGGCTGTTAAAAATCCGGTGAAATTTGACCCGGGGTTTAAAAAAGCGGAAAAGCCGGTGAAGGTTCAGGGGAGCGCGCCAGGAAGCCCGTACTGGATGGAACAGGAATTTGTTCCAGCTATACTTTATCTGGGGCGGATCACGGCTCAATATTGGGATAAGGACAAAAAAGTTGATCATGCGGTTGTTATCGGGAACCATGTTAATAAAATTAAAATTGATGTGGAAGGGTCTGTTGACGCGATGCAGAAGGCTTCAGCATTGTTTAAGCGCGGCGTCAGACTCGGCAGTCTGGAATGTGAAACCGAAGAACTGCTTTGCCAGGCCAGACTCGGTAATCTCAGCAGAGAAGCTTTTTCCCCCGGTCTTGATGTCCGGCTGGCAGATTATCCGCTCTATTATATGGTGAAATATATGGTTGAAAATCCGGATGCTCCCGGCGTCAGGGAATATATGGCAATGAAATATGAGGATGCCAGGAAGATATGGTCGGATAATCCATCCGGATGGAACGAATTCATGCTGGGGGCGGAAACGCTTTACCGGTATTTTTATTATGGATTTGATACGGCGTGGTACAGGCTATATTTGCGCGATGTTAAAGAAGTGGAAACGGCATTCAGGCAACTGGACAGCGCCGCCAGGCAGAATATCGTACCGGCGCTGTACCTGTCCGGGCGGCAGCTGCTGGACGGTATGCGCAACAAGTCGCAACTGGATGACAGCGGCAATAAAAGTCAGGGCGTGAATTTGCTCCGGGCGGCAGCGCAGGCAGGTCATATTAAAGCTTCATATCTGCTTATCAGATATTATTATGATTTGAACCAGACTGTAGACGAGAAGAAATGGATTGAGGCCGTCAAGCCAGCTTGTGATGTGAATTATGCCGATGCCTGGCTGCTGTCCGGCGATATTTACTCCAGACTAAAGAGTCCGGGCAACGATAAGAAGGCATTTGACGCTTACAGCAGGGCGGTGGAGCTTGGCAGCGTCCGTGCCTGGTACCGGCTGGGAATGCTGTATTATAAAATGCCGGACGCAGGCAAAGAAAAGGATCAGAATAAATCCAGAGCCGGAGACTGCTGGCGCAAATTTGTCCGGCTTGACCAGGAGACCAGAAATCAGGATATCAACGATGTTTACTGGTCAAATATCAGAAAACCGGAAGAATTCAAGCTGGATGATAAAAATCATGCGATTGGCGACCTGACCGATAAAGAG
>CAIMFA010000377.1 GCA_903840185.1 uncultured Lentisphaeria bacterium
AGTCGGGGCCAGACTGTCCTGCGCGCTGTTATACATGTTCGGGCTGGCGGCATATCCGATTGTGTTCATTCTGGTCGCCTGCGCGCTGCGTTCACTGCTGCCGCTGCCGACCTCCCGCCGGGGATATTCCGGCATGCTGCTGCTGCTGATTCTGGGCATCACCGTGCTTTTCGCGATTCATCCGCAGACATTTACCGAACAGACCGAAGCGCTGGGCATCGGCCGCAGGGATATTCCGAATTCCGCGCTTTCCGGCGGCGTGATCGGCCAGGTGCTGGCGGCTCCGGCCTCTGAATCCTCCGGCATTCCGCCGGGATACGTCCGCAGATTCATTGGAACGGTTGGAACTATCATTGCCGCGTCGGTTTTTGTACTGGCCGGACTGGTTCTGATCTGGTTTGCCGACTGGCAGCCGGCTATCCGCTGGATGCTGTCACTCAATACTTCGCCTTACGATGAACGGGAAGAGGAGACTGACCGCGACAAACTTGACACTAAAACTGACAGCAAAGCTGATCTCAAGGCGGAAAAATTAAAGAAAGAGGAAAAAGACAAGGAGGAGGCGGAACTTGCGCTGCTGGAATTGCGCAGACAGTCGCTGGAATCCAGAACCGAGTCTACTAAAGCAGAAAAGAAGGAAGAACCGGTCAAGGCAGAACCGCTTAAAATTGAACCGGTTGCGGAAGAACGCCTGCCGAAAATCGAAAAAATAGAGAAAGCCGAAAACACTGAAGACGAACATAAACATGCGCCGGTTCCGGCGCGCAGCAAAACCCGCAGCGACTATGTACTGCCGCCGGTGACCATGCTCAGCAAGGGCAAGGAATCATCCGGGGAGAATGCCGGCAATGTCGAAAGAAGCAAACTCATACTGCAAAGAACACTGGAAAGTTTCAACGTTGAAGGCGAAGTCACCGGCACCATCACCGGCCCCCGCGTAACCCGCTTTGAAGTTTCACTCGCGCCCGGGGTGAAAGTTGACAAAGTCGCCAATATCGAAGGCAATATCGCCATGGAACTGGAAGCCGAGAGCATCCGTATCCTGGCGCCGATTCCCGGACGCAATGCGGTCGGCGTCGAAGTGCCGAATTCCGTGGCGGATGCCGTTTACATGCGCGCAATTATGGAAACCGACCAGTGGAAAAACAGTAAATACGAACTCCCGATCGTGCTTGGCAAGGATGTGTCCGGGCGTCCGGTAATCCTGGATCTGGCCAAAGCGCCGCATCTGCTGATCGCCGGCTCCACCGGCAGCGGCAAAAGCGTGTGCATGAACACTTTAATCATGAGTCTGCTGCTGAAATTCTCGCCGGACGACCTGCGCATGATCATGGTTGACCCGAAAATAGTGGAAATGGCGACTTACGCGCCGCTGCCGCACCTGATCACCCCGGTAGTCAATGACGCCCATAAAGTGCCGCTGGCGCTGCGCTGGGCGGTAAATGAAATGGAAAAACGCTACCGGATACTGGCTAAAGTAAAAACCAAAAACCTCGCCGGATTCAACTCCAGGCCGGTCGAGCAGGAACCCGTCCTGGACGACAGCGGCGAACCGATTCCGGATAAAATGCCATTACTGGTTATAATTATTGACGAGCTGGCGGACGTCATGATGACCGATGCCAAGAGCGATGTGGAAACCTCCATTGCCCGTATCGCCCAGAAAGGCCGCGCCTCCGGCATTCATATTGTTATCGCCACCCAGCGCCCGTCCGTCAACATCATCACCGGCGTTATCAAAGCCAATCTGCCGACCAGGATCGCGTTCAAAGTCGGTTCCATCGTGGACAGCCGCGTCATCCTGGACCAGAAAGGCGCGGAAAAACTGCTGGGCCGCGGCGACATGCTGTTTGTGCCGCCGGGCAGCGCCAACATTGAACGAATCCAGGGAGCGATGGTGGATGACAAGGATATTGAAAGCGTGGTTAAATTTGTCTCCAGCCAGGCTGAACAGGATTTCAACAATAATGTGACTTCGGAAACAGCCGAAGATGAAGATAAGGATTTTGACGAATCTGAACCTTCAATTGAAGATTCCCCTGAGATTTCGCCGCTGCTCCAGAAATATCTCGAGCCGGACGATGACGACCTGATCAGAAAATCTCTGGAAATCATTCTGCTTGAACAAAAAGCCAGCACCAGCTATCTGCAGCGCCGGCTTAAGATCGGATATAATCGCGCCGCTGAAATCATGGACAAATTTGAACAGCGCGGACTGGTAAGCCCGCCGCTGCCCGGAGGATCCAAGCGCGACATCCTGGTCACAGTAGGAATTGAAAACGGATAATTACTAGAAGTCAGGAGTCAGAAGTCAGGAGTCAGGAGAAATGCAATAAATACCCAAAGCAGCTCCTGCGGAGCGAAATATTAATAGCAGGAGTCAGGAGAAATGCAAAGGCAATAAATTCCAAAAGCAGCTCCTGTGGATCAATATATTAATGGCAGAAGTTAGAAATTAGAAAAGAGGCAATTTTAAAGAATAAAGCGCCAGCGGCGCGGAATATTAATAGTTTTCGAATCCCTCAATATAGATTAGCTCCAGCGGAGCGATATATTAATAGTATAAGTTAGAAGCTAGAAGCTGG
>CAIMFA010000378.1 GCA_903840185.1 uncultured Lentisphaeria bacterium
ATAGCGGGGCAGGGGGGCGTCATGATAATTGATGGCGTATTTCAGCGGCTGGTCAAGAATATGCTGGTCCAGGATGCAGCTGTTGATTATACTGAACAGATAGTCAGGACGAACAGATGAAACAATGTCGGAAATCAGTTTCTTCTGCGGTGCGTGGCACGGAATTTCATGTTCTTTCGCCCATTCCGCCGATTTCGCTTCACTGGTGAATATGCCGTTGATATAAAAGCCGTTCTCAAGCAGAATATCTCCTGCTGCTTTAGTAAGGGCGGTTTCGCCGATAATATAGCAACTGGACCGGCGGCGGATATTTTCCCAGGAAAGCTGGATATCGGAAATTAAAGCATCCGGATCTTTTGTCAATGTTTCCGCCAGATAAATGTAATGTTTGAAAAATGCTTCAATGCTGCTTTCCTCGAAATGAGCGGTATCGTATTCATACCAGCCTTGAAGCGCATTATCATATTCCCGCAACACAACAAGCATATCCATTTTTGCGGCATCGCTGCCGAGTTCTTCGTAACACATTTTTACACCGGACGGGTTTGTTTTCGGCCATGGCAGATTCTGCAGCAGCATGGATATCCTGAATATTGATTTATTGCCGGCCTTACCTGCGCCGCCGCAATTTTTCAATACCATGCTGTAAGGGATGTCCTGATTTTCATAAGCTTCCAGCAGGGTATTTTTTACTTGCGCCAGAAACTCGTTAAACGACGGGTTTCCTTCGAATTTGTTCCTTAACGCCAGCGCATTTATGAACAAACCCATAATATCTTCGGTTTCTGGAAGGTTCCGGTTTGCTATTGTGGTACCGGTGATAATGTCTGTTGCTCCGGTGTATTTATGTATCTGAAGTTGCAGCAGCGCGGTTAAAACCATAAACAGGCTGGCATTGTTTTCCGCAGCCAGTTTTTTCAGTCCGCTAGTTACATCCGGATTGATTTTGACATAGTATCGCCTGGATTTACCCCTGCTTTGAAGTTGTTTCTGTACCGGCAGAGGCGGAGTGGATGCATGGTTATCAAGTTTCTTCTGCCAGTATTTTAATTGAGCCTGTGGAGCATAAGTCTTAAGAAAACTGGATTGCCAGCGGCAGAAATCCGCATATTGCCATTGACCAGTGGATATTGCCGGCTCGTTGCCAATGGAAAACTGATAATAGTAATCCATAAGTTGCTTGAAAAATAAGAAGGTGCTCCAGCCGTCAAAAATGAGATGGTGTACTGTAAATATAAGCCTGAAATCCTGATCTTTCAGTTTCAGCAGGACGCAACTGAATAACGGGGCGCTGGCAAGGTCAAAAATATGGAACCGCTGTGTCCCGATTTCGGCATGATACCGCCGCTGCATTTCACTTGTAGAAAAAATTGAAAGATCATGAAAGGGTATTTCCACTTCCGCCAGCTGGTTGATTTTTAAATATAATTGTTCATTGATGAATGCAAAACTTGACCGGAGTGATTCATTTCGCTTTATAATCAGATTAAATGCTTTATTGAGAATGTCCGGCCTGACGTCTCCCTGCAGATATATTTCGAAAGGAATGTTGAATGCGTTGTTGTCATGTGATGATTTTTCTATAAACCACATCGCTGTTTGGGCGGTAGACGCATGATAGAGATGGTTTTTTGCCGGCTTTGCTTTTTCAAATCTGACTTGAGTGCGGCTTGATCCGGAACAGTGGCTGACTGCCTGAGCTAATTGTTTTAATGTGGGATGCGAGAAAACCAGCGAGATTGGCAGCTGTATCAGCAGTTGTTTTTCGATTTCCAGACTCAATGCGGTTGCCAGCAGTGAATGTCCGCCGAGCATAAAGAAATTGTCATCAGGATTGACATAGTCCAGATTCAAAAGTTTACACCAGATTGAGGCAAGCGCTTTGAGCATCGGGTCATTCTCCCCGGTCGCCGGACCTGTAATTCCTTCATGGATAAATTCCGGATCCGGCAGCTTTTTGCGGTCAACTTTTCCGTTCATCGTAAGGGGCAGTTCCTGAAGCACAGTATAGGTTGCCGGGATCATGTACTCCGGCAGAGATTTGTTCAGTAAAGCGCGTAGCTCTTCATTCAGCTGTTTTTGTTCCTGCGGTTGTTTCAGGATGAAATATGCCGCCAGGTATTTGATGCCGTTTTGTTTTTCTCTGGCGGTGACGATGCACTTGGAGACGTTTTCATGCTGTGCCAGTACCGCTTCAATTCCGCCGAGTTCTATTCTGAACCCGCGAATTTTAACCTGAAAATCCTTTCTGCCTGAACATTCAATATTTCCGTCCGCGTTGATGCGTCCCAGATCGCCGCTGCGGTATATGCGCTTTCCTGTACGGAAAGGGTCAGGAACAAACGACTTGGCTGTGAGTTCGGGCAGATTGCGGTATCCTCTGGCCAGGCCGATGCCGCCGATGCAGATATCGCCTTCGTCGCCGCGCGATACTGGATTGAGTTCTTCGTCAAGAATATAGATTCTGAAATTGCTTACCGGAATGCCGATATGCGGCGGCTTGCCGTCGTCATCGCCGGCTTTGAACATTGCCCAGGTCGCATCAACAGTACATTCCGTCGGACCGTAAAGGTTGGCCAGAACTGCCGGGAAGTCATTGCCCGGTTTCCGGTTCAGCTTTTCTCCGCCGCACTGCAAATATTTCAGCGAAGTATTGTTTTTCCAGTCGGCGCCGAGCACCAGTTCGGCGACCGGCGTTGAAAGCGAACACTCATTAATCTGCTTTTCAGTCAGCCAGTCAACCAGCTTCTGCGGCTGCAGCCGCAGCATTTCCGGAATTATATAAATAGTCGCGCCGTTGGTCAGATGCACCCATATTTCGCGGACTGAAGCGTCAAAACTTGTTCCGGCGCTCTGGCTGACCCGGTAGTGGCCATTCTCAGCAAAGGTCTTATGATGCCAGTGTATCAGGTTCAGCAGACTGGCATGTTCTATTTCCACGCCTTTAGGCGTGCCGGTGGAGCCGGAGGTGTAGATGATGTACGCCAGCGAGGACAGTGATACCGCCGGCG
>CAIMFA010000379.1 GCA_903840185.1 uncultured Lentisphaeria bacterium
CCACATATTCCGGTGCATATTTATACCGGTTCGCAATCTTAAAGCCAGTAATGACAAGAGCAATTTTGAGAATTATTCTGGAACAGCGACGGAAGCCCGATATGAATATCGGGGGACAGAGCCGTTTTCAAATAAACGCAAAATGGCCTTGCCGCGAAGCGGTATTAGATATTAACAAAACAGCATTCCATCCAAGGGGAAATATCATGGAACGTTTGCAGAAAATCGGACAGGTAAAACCAGTACACTCCAGTCAGGTAACAAGTTCTCCGATCGGCCTGGGGTTTGAAAAACTCGACCGCGGAGTTTTTGATCCGGCCAAAGCCTACGACAAAGTAGCGGCCCTCGGCGTAAAATGGATCCGCATTCAGTCAGGCTGGGCACGCACCGAAAAGAGCAAGGGGCAATATGAGTTCGGCTGGCTGGATGAAATAGTGGATAATCTGCTGCGGCGCGGCTTGCAGCCGTGGATCTGCATCTGCTACGGCAACGGGATTTACAATGAACGGGCGGCTGAAGTATTCGGCGCCGTCGGATGCCCCCCGATCCAGAGCGATGAGGAAAAGCTTGCATGGCACAATTATACTAAAGCGTTGACGACACATTTCCGTAAACGGGTACAATGGTACGAAGTCTGGAATGAGCCGGACGGCATCTGGTGCTGGAAGCATGGTACCAGCGGCACTGAATACGGCGAGATGTTCAAAGCGACCGCCGCCGCAATCAAAGCGGGCGATCCGGATGCCAAAGTGATCGGAGGCTCCATCTGTCTGCGCGGCCTGGCCTGGCTTAACGACGTACTGGCAACCGGCGCGGCGGCGGAGATGGATGCCCTGACCTATCATGCCTATACGCCGGATGAATCCGACTGTTTCAACCGCGTTCATGCCATCCGTGCGCTTTGCCATGCCTATAACCCGGAAATGGAAATTATTCAAGGCGAAACCGGGTGTCAGTCGCGCAGCGATGGCGCAGGAGCACTGGCCGGCGGAGCGTGGACTCCGGTTCGCCAGGCAAAATTCATGGCCCGTCATATGATGGCGGATTTGTTCGATCAGGTTAAATTCGCGTCGTATTTCTCCTGCATGGACATGATTGAAGCCCTCAACGGCACAGTCAAAGACAAGAGCAGCTACCTGGATTATGGTTATTTCGGAGTTCTGGGCGCGGAGTTCGACGCTGACGGCGTCTCCTCCGGCGAATATACCCTGAAACCGTCCTATCGTACCTTGCAGACGATAGCCGCAATATTCCGCGAAGAATTCACCCTTGCAGAACTGCCGGTGGATTTCCTGTCCGGCAAAACATCCAGACGCCTGCTCCGGAATGACGACGACGGAAAGACCATCGTCCACGGCGGTTTCCGCAAACCCAACGGGGCGGGTGCTTTTGTTTACTGGAAGTCTACCGAGCTGCTAACCACCAGTTACGAATCGACGGTTTCATTGGAATTTGCCGCGCTGCCGGGGCCGGTTAGACTGATTGATCTGCTGGATGGCTCAATCTATGCGCTGCCGCCCAATATGATTGAAGATAACGGACAAGGCCATTGCAATTTGCTGAATCTGCCACTCCGCGATTATCCGTTGATTCTGATGTTCGGTGATTTCGTGGAATAACTATCAAGTTCATCGGATATTCGCACAAGCAATGTACGAAAATAGATTTTATGGCTCCCGGCGGCAGCGGAAATTAACGCGGTATGCCGCCGGAGTATTGCCGGTGTGACGGCGGAAAACCATGCCGAAATAACTTTGATTCTGGAAGCCGCACCGGAAAGCAACATCACCAATCTTCATTTCCGTGCCGGACAACAGCAGTTTGACCTCCTCCATGCGCCGGCGCAGCAGATATGCGCTGAATCCGGTCTTGAAAATTTCTTTGAACAGATGGATAAAGCGCGACGTGCTCAAATGACAGGCGGCGGCAGCGGATGACGCTGTCAGCGGCTGGCGGAAGTGGCGGTCGATATACTCTAAAGCCGGACGTAAACGCTGACATGATTCATCTTCAAGCGACTGCCGGATGGCCAGCGTCTGCCGGTACTGTCCGGCGGCAAACTCCAGCAGCCGCAAAATTCTTCCAGCCGCCGCCACCTGCGCCGGGCGATATTCCGGCAATCCGGCAAATTCATTTTTACATGAAGGATAAGCGCAAACCGCATTCCGCCGCCGGAACGGCCCCAGGAAAAACGCCCCGGCATAAACGCCATCGAAGAAAATCGGCGTAATCAATTCATCTGCCCCGGCATGACAGCGATGAATGAACGGTTTCCGCCGGGATGTTGCAAGCGCTTCAATCGTCACCGTGTCATTGATTGAACAGCGCCGTATCCGCTCCGCCGCCGCCTTGACTCTGGCGCAAAACGGATTGCAATGCAGGCACTGTTTTCGCGGCAGTGACGGTTCCGCCCGGCCGTTGACGTCTTTCCAGATCACCTGAAGTCCGGTAAGCGTCGTAACCGCCGTCATCAATTCGCTGACCGCGAGGGTATATTTATCGTCCATTTTATCACTATAGTGTTATTTTAGCATTATATTTATAAAAAAATAGCATATCCGCCACTATACGTCCAGCCGGAAATGAGTTATAATACAAATAATGAAATGAGAAAGATGAAATTAGAAACTTAGGAGTCCACATTATGGCTGAAGTAATGATACCATCGCGGAAAGTTCCAGTCATCGGCCAAACCGGCATCTGTGTGATTGGCGGCAGCTGCACCGGAGTGTTTGCGGCAGTCCGGGCGGCGCGTCTGGGCGCTGAAGTGATGATTGTGGAAAAACAAAACCGTTTTGGCGGTGTAGCGGTGTCCGGGATGGTAAGCATCTGGCATAGTCTTAAAGATACCACGTTCAAAAACTGGATTATTGCCGGGTTGACCCGGGAAATGATCGAGCGGCTGGAACGCAGGATGGCCGTGGATTCGCAGGATAATTCGTATTCAGATTATATTTTGAATACTGAAGAACTGGCAATCGAGCTGGACAGAATGATCATTGAAGCCGGAGTCAAGCCGTTACTGCATACCGTCTTCACCGCGCCATATTACGAGGACGGGAGACTGGCCGGTGTTGTGGTCGAAAACAAATCCGGATGCGGCGTGATTCTGGCGGATTACCTGATAGACGCCTCCGGCGATGCCGACCTCTGCACCCGGGCAGGCTATCCGGTACGTCAACCGGCAGCGCCGCAGCCGCCAACCACCTGCGCCCGTTTCAGCGGCTGGAAATTCCCGGAAGAATTTGACCTGGGAGCCGCTCTGCGCAAATATGGCGCGGAATATAATCTTCCGCAAGGCTTTATCTGGGGAGCGAATGTTCCCGGCAGCGATATCCATATGCTGGCCGGAACACGAATTTTCAATTGCGATTGCGCCGATGCCGCCGGACTTACCGCCGCCGAGATCGAAGGGCGCCGCCAGGTACGGGCCATTACTGATATTCTCCACGATAAATGCGGAATATCCGGGCTTACGCTGCAAGCGCTGCCGTCAATGATCGGCATCCGCGAAACCCGCCATATCCGCTCACTTTACACTCTGACCGGCAGTGACTTGCTCAATGGCGTCCGTTTTGACGATGCCATTGCCAACGGGACCTACCGCGTTGATATTCATCAGCCCGGCCGTCCCGGCATCATCTTCCGCTATCTTAACGGTCGGGAAGTTTATGCCTGTCCCGGTCAGAAGGAAGAGGAAAGCCGCTGGCGCGGACCTGTCGACAAAGATCCGGCGTTCTATCAAATTCCACTACGCTGCCTGATTCCGGAACGGTCGGAAAATCTTATTGCCGCGGGCCGGATGCTCGATGCCGACGAAGAGGCTTTTGGCGGGGCGCGGGTAATGGTCAACATGAACCAGACCGGCGAAGCTGCCGGAGTTGCCGCCGCGCTTGCCCTTGAATCAGGCAAAACGATTCCGGAAATTCCCGCGGAAAAAGTCCGGCAGACACTAAGCAGGGGCGGTTCCTGCATTATTTAAGGCGGGCTTTGCCCGCAACCCCAAAGACAGGGAGTCAGGAGTCAGAATAATACAGAAAATAAGAAGACAGTAGACAGTAGACAGTAGACACAGGGAACGGGGATAAAATTGAATATACAATATCCGTCCCGCAGTCGCGGGATCCCGCAGGGCGGGAAATATCCAATGTCCAAGTTTTAACAGCCTGGAAGCAGAAGTCAGAATAAAACCTAAAACCTAAAACTTAAAACCTGAAACATGGAAGTCTATAACAAAGATACTAATAGCCCAATCACAATCTTATACCGGTCCGCAATCTTCACTTACTTTACGATTGCGGTCCGGTATTACTTTTCGCCATCCGTGATTACCGGATTATGGAGGCGCAGGACGGTCGGAGCAACGGGACGGCCGATTTCAGGTCCGGAGATGTAATAGCCTTTGAAGATTGCAGGGCCGCGATCGCTTAGCAGCGCGTCGGGATCGGCATCTTTAAACAGCGACTGCCAGCTGATCATGCGGGTAAACAGAACTCCGTTATGATAGTCGTGAACAAGATCAAAAGCCATAGGTTTCTCGACCCGCCGCGGACTCCAGGCACAGGACGAACCGCCGAAAAGCGAAATCAGACAATTGTCAAAACGGTTGCTTTCCCATAAACAAATGTTAATGCCCAGACAGTTGGTCGATTTTCTACCGGCATCGCACCACAAACGTGTAGCGTCGAAAGTACCGTTAAAATGCATGCTGCCGGCGCCGCCGCCCATAATAAACGGGCCTTTGTCAGCACCGGAAAAACGGCGTATCTTCTTTTTAATATCTGCGGGATTTTCAAAATACTGCCACGGCTCGACAATGACTTTCTTTTCAAGCCGCGGCGGCAGCGCCCTGCCGCCGTGATCCGCCCAGATGCGCATGGTCAGCTCTTTGCCGTGCCGCCGCCCGACTTTCATCAGCAGATCATATAACTTTCCGACCAGCCAGGTCGGGTTCATACTCTCCGGATTTTTAACTCCTGGCAGTACTTTCCACCGCGCCTCATCCAGGCCGAGATGTACCATACTTTTTGTTTCCAGGACAGGGATTACTTCATCATAAATTTTTTCCAGCAGATCAAATGTCGCCGCCCCGATGCCCAGACTGGCGCCTTCATTGTACATTCCTGTATCGCCGTAACACTCCGGGTAATGATATATCAGTGAGCCGGCATGTCCCCAGGACTCAAGTTCAGGACAAACGGAAATGTGATACTGCCGGGCGTAGCGGATGATCTCCGCCAGGTCATTAATGGTAATAGCGCCCGGATTTTCACTGCCCAGCGGCAGATGTCTGAAGCGCAGCCCCATCAGGTGGTCATCGTAGAGATGCAGATGCAGCGTATTTAATTTCAATCTGGACATGATGCGGATGGACCGCCGGATGAGCGGCATGGAGTAGTTTGCGCGCCCCATGTCCAGCATAACGGCGCGGATATTGTATGACGGCCAGTCGCTGATCTTTAAAGCAGGAATAACGCACTTGCCGAACGCCGCCAGTTGCAGAAACGTCTGCACTCCGTAAAAGAGCCCGTCCGCATCCTGGCCGGTAATCTTCGCCCAGGATTCAGCGATTGTCAGCGTATAGCCTTCACGCTTCAAATGCTGATCCGCCACATCCAGTTTAATCACAAAATCTGCTTGGGCATTGACAACAGAGACTCCGCATATTTCCCGCAAGTCGGCAGTCAGGATATCTGCAATATTCTGCATTGCGCCTGAAGCCCTGACAGCCACGCGGCGGCTTGACAGATCGACTGCCGCCTTACTTACGCGCAATTGCTGCGGGTAAGGCGTCAAAAATGCCAGCGGACGAATATAGCCCCCGACTTGAGCGAGCGGGAAACACGGTTTAACAGTTCTGTTTGCCATAATTAATACTCATTTTAAAAATCGTAAATATAAAGGATTCAACAATATACTGGCAGGCGTAAAATCATTCAAGAGAATAAATTTTTCCATCGGTATTTTGTTCACCACCTTCTGAACAGATACGGATCGTAGTCATATCCGGCGTCATGATAAGGGCCGGCGTTAACGCGGTCTGGAAAAATCCCGATCCACATATTCATGCGCCGGTCCGACCAGAAGCCGCCGTCAAAACCGACATCGTTGACTTTAGTGACGATACGATTCTTTTTGCCGGATTTGATCAGGATTTCCGGAATAAGGTATTTGCGGTATTCCCGATAGGCATTTTTAGTTTTCTCATCAGTTTCCCCGATCTTCACGCCGTTGAACCAGGTGACGTCATAGTCGTCGATCTGCGCCCGGAAATATATCTTTGTTCCTTTTGCGCTCAGCGGTATCACCACGTCGTGCTGATACCAGGCGATGCCATTATAATCTCTCGGGTGTTCCGGATGGACATTCGGGTTTTTCTCCGTTATGCCTTGAGACTCCCAGCGCCG
>CAIMFA010000380.1 GCA_903840185.1 uncultured Lentisphaeria bacterium
ATTACATGTTAATAAACAATTAGAACCCCGAAATATAGATGCGTTTTCAATGTCCGTTTTGCCGCGGAATCGTGGCAGTAGACAATTCGCAAATGGGAGAGGAAGTGCAGTGCGGTCACTGTGACGAGATCGTCACCGTGCCGACCTCCCGTCTTGCCACCGGGTCCGTTATTGCCGACTTCATCATTATGGAGGAACTCGGGCGCGGCGGGATGGGTGTGGTCTATCTGGCGCATCAAATTTCTCTGGACCGTCCGGCCGCAGTTAAAATTCTTCAGGAAAATTACGCGAACAACGCGGAATTCGTAGTCAACTTCATCAAGGAGGCGCGCTCCGCGGCCAAACTAAACCATCCGCATATTGTTCAGGCTTATGCCGTTGGCGAAGATGAAGGTATTTTCTACTTTGCCATGGAATACATTGACGGCGAAACCATGAAGGCGGTACTCAAGCGCGAGAAAGTGCTTGCCACCGATAAAGCGGTGACCATCATTCAGCAGATTGCCGAAGCGCTGGACTGCGCCTGGAAAGAGCAGAAACTGGTTCACCGCGATATCAAGCCAGACAACATCATGCTGACTAAAAACGGACGCGCCAAACTGGCGGACCTGGGACTTTCCCGCGTCGCCGGGGATGTTGAAGATGAAGATGAAGACGAAGTAATGGGAACCCCTCAATATATCAGCCCGGAGCATCTTACCGGCGCCCCGATGGACGTCCGCAGCGATATCTACAGCCTGGGCGCGACTTTTTATCAGTTTGTAACCGGCCGTTTCCCGTATGAAGGCAACAGCGCCACGGAAATCGCTAAAAAACACATTGAGGGTAATCTGGTTGCGCCGATTATTGTCAATCCGAAAGTGCCGGAAGCCGTCAGCCAGATCATCGTCAAGATGATGAAGAAAGATGTTGCCGAACGCTATCAGGATGCTGAAGAGCTGGTTGAGGATCTCCGGATGTTCCGGCGCGGCAAACTGCCGTCAACGCTCTCCATGCCGAAAGTATTTTCCACCAGGACCAGGGCGGTGTCAAAGAGCGCCGTGCTGTCTCTTCCCGGAACCCATCCGGCTCCGGGCGGCGCGGAAGTGCCGACCACCACCACCGGCTCGCTCAAACCGTTATATACATCCACCACCACCACTTCCAGCGGCATGGTGTTCAGCGGCCGCATGGACGATGAAATACATGGAGCACCCAGAAAAAAGGTGCTGTTATGGACTATTTTGACCATTGCTGGAATTGTGGCGATCGCCGGTGCCGTTATCTGGATTTATGTGATTCCAATCCTCAAGAACGCGGATGGCAAAAAAGTTGTAACTCCGCCGCCCCCTGTAACTATTGTTAAAAACACTCAGCCTGTTCCACCGCTGCCGCCACCACTGCCGGTTAAAGTTAATAATGATGCTGAATACTGCGGTAAAATTGATGAAATGCTTCTGGCTTATACAAAAAATCCTGAAGATAAAACAGATTTTTTGGATAAAGCTGACAGTTTTTTTGAAAAATATCCACAGCCGGATACAGCCATTAAGAAAGAGAAATTAAAAGATTTTCTGCGGGTATATGTGCCGCTGGACGAGAAAGCCCGTGTAATCCCCGCCCGCGAAAAACTAAGAGAGACGCACCTTGCCGAGATTGACGCCCGCAAGAAAACGGAAGAGCGTCTTCAGGCGGAAAAACGGCAGCAGGATGAGCAGAAACGCAAGTTCGAGCAGGCGGAAAGGGAGAGAAAACGCAAGCAGGATGAAGAAAAACGCGTTCAGGATCAGCGGATTGCAGAATATTTGAATTCAGTTAAGAAGAAACAGGATAATCTGCCGTTAATGTTTGTTAAGTATTGCGGAACCAGTGATGCCGCGCTTGCTGAAAAAGCTATCACGGAGGCGATTGCCGAACCTTCCAGCGCCGGCGGACGCTCGCAGAAAGAGAAAGAGGCGGCGGGCAAGCTGGCGGATTACGGGAAGAAACTGCTGGAGGCTTATAAAACCGGTAAAAAAATGGATGATCTGCTTAAAAACAGCGGCACCGAACTGGAAGGCGTGCAGCTGGAATATAAACGCGGCTCGCTCGGGCAGATTAAGAAAATTGAAAACGGCGTCCTCTCCATGAAGATGATGCTTTCCGACGATAGTGAAGACATTAAACTTTCCGACATGAAAGAGTTCTATCTGACAAAATTAATCGGCAAGGTCGAGAAAAAATATAATATCAGTAACGGATATTTCTTCTTCATGCTCTACAACGGCGATTACGACGAAGAACTGGTAAAGCATGTTCCTGAAGCCTGGAAAGCTGAACTGCCTAAGTTTGAACTCCTTTATTTCAAAGAAAAACTGCGGGGCACCACCAGCGACCAGAAAAAAGAACTGCAAACCCGTTTCGGAACGCTTGAATCCTTTAAAAAAGCGCTGTCTGAAAGCCGCTGACGGAACGGCCGGTATGAAAATAATACATTTTTCCGATTTTCACGCAGGCGGCCCCGCCGAAGACTGGCTGGCTTATCTGGATAAACGCTGGGTCGGAGTCTTCAACTACCGCTTCCGCCGCCGTTTCCGCCATGACCAGAACAAGTTGCAGAAGGCCGTGGAATATATTCTCGATACCCGTCCCGATGTCGCGATCTGCACCGGCGATTTGACTTCCACCGGGCAGCCGGGCGAATTCGCACTGGTAAGAGAAGTCCTCAAGCCGCTTCAGGCGTCAAGCATTCCGATGATCTTTGTGCCGGGCAACCATGATTATTATGTCTATCGTGAAAAATGCGTCCGGGCCATGAAAGAGATGTTTCTGTTTATGAATAAGAGCGAGTTCGGATTTGATGACCTGCCGGTGGCCAGAGAAATCGCCGGTGCTCAGTTCATCCTCGTCAATGAAAGCTGGCCTTCAAACCTTATCTCTTCATGCGGCTATCTCAAAAAGCCATCCAGCGAGTTTGTTGAGCAGTTATGCTGTAAAGAGAAAACCTGCCCGAGAATCCTGGTCGGCCATTACCCGTTGATAGAAGACCATCCGTGGCTCAGAGTCCGCCACCGGCTGTGGGGGCAGAAAAAAGTGCTGGAACTGCTTTTAAATAAACAGCTTGATCTGTCGCTTTGCGGCCATGTGCATCTGCCTTACGAGCGGATTGACGACACCGGCAGGGGGGAATACTGTGCCGGATCGGTCACCAGGAACGGCTGCATGTCAGAAATTGATTATGACAAAACCAGGAATATTTTCTCCTTGAAGAAAATTTCCCTGATGTAACTGCTTATTGTTCTTTCCCGCTTCCCAAATGGTCTGATGTCTTGTTTTGCTTGCCAATTTTATTTTCGATTTTTTCCTTTTTTGCGCTGTTACCCTATTGACAATAATAATTAAATCATGTATACTAGCTCGTGCTAGTAAGAATTTTAATAAGTTGTAATTGAGGTATTTCATGGTCACTATGAAAGATATCGGCATCGCGGCAGGCGTCAGCCGCCAGACCGTATCGCAGGTACTTAACGGCCTGCGGGAGGGAGGTGTTCATATCAGTCCGGTGACCAGGGAAAGGGTGATGGAAAAGGCCAGGCATCTCGGGTATCACCGCAATGAACTGGCCCGTGCCGTCAAGCGCGGCCGCACCGATGTTATTGCCTTTATCGGCGGCGGTTACACCAGTTTTGAAATGCGCACCATCGCCGGCATCAATGCCGGTTTGAAGGAATGCGGCTTCACCTTGAAAATGTTTCTGCTGAATGCCGGGCACAGTCTTGACGACGCCATCCGGCAATGCCGGGAACAGATGGTGGCCGGAGTCATTTGCATGTCGCAGCAGCTTAACGCCCTTGAACAACTGCACCGGTCGCTTGTACAGTCAGGCATTCCGGTAATGCAGGTTGACGAGGGCGTTCAGTGTGACTGGTGCGGCCTGGTCAGGTCCGATGACGTGGCAGGCGGCAGAATGGCAGTGGAACACTTGTTGAGCCTGGGACATCGCCGGATCGGGTTGCTGGCAGCCGAAGGCGACAACCGTTATGCCGTTATGCGCAGTCAGGGGTACCATGCGGCAATGGCTGCCGCTGGAATCGCGCCGGATCCGGCGCTGAAAGTTACGGTACCAGTCATCACCGGGTGGGAAGATCAGCAGAAGCGGATTCTCTCCGGCTATCTCATTGAGCAGCGTCCGACCGCGGTATTTTGTGTGGCCGATCCATTGGCGGTGAAACTGCTGCTGACCGCCAATCTGCTGGGCATAAAAGTGCCGGATGATTTATCGGTAGTCGGGTATGCCGATCTTGATTTCGCCAGTTTCAGCATTCCGCCTCTGACCACGGTAGCCCAGCCGTTCGAGGAGGAAGGGCGGAACGCCGCCGCCAGTCTGGTTAACATCATCAACGGACCGGGTCCGCATACGCCGGTCAATCTGCAGCTGCCGGTGAAACTGATCGTTCGCGATTCCACCGCAATGCTTGAAAAGTAACTCTGAATAATAATTAAGGCGGGCTTTGCCCGCAACCCAAAAGACAGGGAAGTCAGGAGTCAGAATTCAGGAGTCAGAATGGGAATCGGAAATTCAGAAAACATTGGAACTGAATTATAAAATGAAGTGCATTAACTAAAGCAAATATTTGATAAACAAGCTGTTCGTGGTGTCAATTTTAAAGACGTTTAAACCTATAGAAGTCTGAAACAAAGATGCTAAGGAGACAAGGCAGATGAAAACTCAATGGAAACAAAACTCAGGGAGGACAAGGCAAATGAAGAGTCGAAGGAAGCAAAATTTCACACTCATCGAACTCCTCGTGGTGATCGCGATCA
>CAIMFA010000381.1 GCA_903840185.1 uncultured Lentisphaeria bacterium
AGGAACGCCCGATATTGTAGCAACGGGTTTCAACCCGTTGTCGGCTAACCGCCCAAATTCCAAGTTCCATAGGAACGATACATATTGTAGTTTAATCTGAGCTCATATGTCACGGACTTATGACATAAAAAAAAGCCGGCCATTGCTGACCGGCTTTTGAATTGAATCTATATTGAGCCAATTGCAAAACTCAAGTTTTGCATGAATCCAGAATCTAGAATTTAGAATGAAATTCGAACTAAAATCCGGATTTATTCTGACTCCTGACTTCTGACTCCTGACTCCTTGTCTTTCGGGTTGTGGGCAAAGCCCGTCTTAAACCATGCTGTCCCAGAGTTTTTTGTCCTCAAGTTTCTTCTTGATCGCGTTGACAAACTGCGCGCCCATGGCGCCGTCGATTACGCGATGATCGCAGCTCAAGGTGACTTTCATCATGTTTCTGATCACGATCTGATTGTCCTTGACTACCGGGGTCGGCATCGCGGAGGAGACCGCCAGGATAGCCGATTCGCCGGGATTGATGATCGCGCAGAAATTCTCCACATCCAGCATGCCCATGTTGGAAATAGTGAAGGTGCCGCCTTTCATGTCATCCGGGGAAATCTTGCCTTTTCTGGCCTTATCGGCGAAATCGGCGACTTCCGCCTGAATCTCGTCCAGGTCTTTCCGGTCGGTGTTTTTAATGACCGGCACGACCAGCCCGTTGTCAATGCTTACGGCCACGCCGACGTTGACTTTTGACTTGCGGACAACGCTTTTGCCGTCGGTGGAGGCATTGACCAGCGGGAATTCCTTGAGCGCCAGCGCGACCGCCTTGACGATGAAGACGTTGACGCTGAGGTTGATGCCTCTTTCCTTGAGCTCGCTGCGTTTGGCCGCCAGCTCGGACATATCAATGCTGGTGGTGACATAGAAATGCGGGATGCGCTGCTTGGATTCGGTCAGGCGCTGGGCGATGACCTTGCGCATGGTGTTCATTTCCTGCGGCTTTTCCATGACGGCGTCTTTGACGTCGGACAAGGTGATCCGGCCGTTTTCGCCGGTACCGTCGAGCGATAGCAGTTCCAGATTTTCCTGTCTGGCCACATTGAACGCCACCGGGGTGATCTTTTTGTCATTGTACCCGGAAGCCTCAAGATAGGTCTTCACATCCTGTTCTGTGACTCTGCCGGAATCGCCGCCGGTGCCCGGTACCTTGTTCAGGTCGATCAGGAACTCTTCCGCGTATTTTCTGGCGCGGGGCGACGGATTGGGTTTATGGTCAGCCGGAGAAGGCCCGGAAGAGGACGCGGGTTCGAATCGAACGTCCTCTTGCTGAGCCTTTCCGGTTGATTTCGGAACAGATGCCGGTGCCGCGGCGGGGGCAGGGGCGGCGGCAGCGGGTGCCGCCGCTTTCTTCTCCGCAGCCGGAGCCGGCGCGGCCTTGACTTCTTCGACCGCCGGAATTGCTTCGCCGGCTTCGCCGATGACGGCGCAGATGCTCATTACCGGGACTACTTTGCCTGCCGGAATGAATATTTTTAGCAGTTTGCCTGCAAATTGCGATTCTACCTCCAGCACCGCCTTGTCGGTTTCCACTTCAAAAAGGATATCGCCCTTCTTGATGGTGTCGCCTTCTTTGACGCGCCAGCTGGCAATGGTGACAGTCTCTTCGGACTGACCCAGTTTCGGAATTGGTACTTTTACAGCCATGACTGAAAATCCTTCTTTAAAAGTTTGCCGCTCAAATCAGGGACTTCGCCGCCAGGACCATGTCTTCAGCGGTTGGCAGGAAGGCTCTTTCGAGCGTGTCGGCCTGCGGTGCGATCCCGTTCTTCGCTCCGACTTTCAGCACCGGCGAATCCAGATAGTCGAAACAGTTGGACACGATCTGCGAAACGATTTCGCCGGTGTAACTGCCGATATCCACGCACTGGCTGATGGCAACGCAGCGGCCGGTCTTGCGGACGGAGGCGAATACGGTTTCCCAGTCGAACGGCACGAGCGTTCTCGGGTCAATGACTTCGACGCTGATACCGTCTTTCTCCAGCATCTCCGCCGCTTTCATCGCGTCAACCACCGCCGGGCCCCAGGCGACGAAAGTGACATCGCTGCCTTCGCGGAGCACGTTGGCCTGGCCGAACGGGATCAGGTATTCGGATTCCGGCACGACGCCCTTCATATTGTACAGGAGCTGGCCTTCGACAAAGATTACCGGATTGTCATCGCGGATAGCGGTCTTGATCATGCCTTTGGCATCGTACGGATTGGACGGATAAGCCACATAAGTGCCGGGGATGTGGGCGAACATGGATTCCAGCGACTGCGAGTGCTGGCCGCCGTAGCCTTTGCCGCCGCCGACGCTGCAGCGGATCACCAGCGGTACTTTGGTCGAAGCGCCGGTCATATAGTGCCACTTGGCAGCCTGGTTGGAAATCTGGTCGGACGCCATCAGGGCGAAATCCATATACATCAGTTCGGCGATCGGGCGGTAGCCGGTCATCGCCATACCGACTGCGGTACCGCAGATACAGGCTTCAGAGATCGGGGTATTGAACACCCGGTCGCGGCCGAAAGATTCCAGCAGTCCTTTGGAGAGCTTGAACGCGCCGCCGTAATCAGCGACGTCTTCGCCGAACAGGACTACGCGTTTGTCGCGGAGCATTTCTTCAATGATGCCTTCCTTGATAGCGTCGCGGTAGTTGATCTTGCCGTCGGCGTCGCGCTTGACCACCGGAACCGGCTTGAATGTCTCGGCTTTGGCATATTTGGCCGGAACCACATCGCAGGAGGTGTCGGCATACATATATTTGATAACGTCTTTCGGGTCGGGATTGGCTGAATCCGCGGCGCGGCGGGCGGCGCGGGCGTTGCGGTCGGCAACTTTCTTTTCAATCGCGGCCAGTTCTTTTTCGGCGAATACTTTGCCGTCCAGCAGGCGTTTCTTGAAAGAATCAACCGGGTCAACCGCCTTCCAGCGGGCTTCCTCTTCGCGCGTCCGGTACTCATTTCGCGGATCGGACAGCGAATGCCCGTAATAGCGGTAGGTGTCGAGTTCGAGCAGCACGGGGCCTTTGCCGCTGGCCAGAATTGCTCTGGCGCGGGTGATGGCGTCGCGGACTGCCAGCACGTCCATGCCGTTGACGACTTCCGCATGCATATTTTCATTATCGAAACCGGCGGCGCGGCGGGCCAGGAAGTCAACGCCGTTGACTTCGCCGTCAGCGCGTCCGGTCATGCCGAAATGGTTGTTGACGATACAGTAGATGACCGGCAGACCGAATTTGGTACGGGCGATCTTACCGGTGAACTGGTCCTGTGACGCCCAGTTGAGCGACTCCAGCACCACGCCGTTGGAATAAGCGCCGTCGCCGGCAAAACAGCAGACGATGCGTTTTTTCATTTCTTCATCAATCCGGCAGGTCATTGCCGCGCCGGTGGCGATAGGAATACCGCCGCCGACGATCGCATTGGCGCCCAGATGGCCGACGCGGAAGTCCGCGATGTGCATACCGCCGCCGCGGCCTTTACCGTAACCGGCTTCTTTGCCGAACAGTTCGGCGATAGTGCGGTAAACATGGTCTTCCATCACGGCTTCGCGGAGCTCCTCGCCTTTCAGATCGGAGTATTCCGGACAGCGCGCTTTCAGTTCGGCTTCATTCATCCGGCGGATGGCGTGGAAGCCCTTGGCGATGGAGTCGCCGTGGCCGCGGTGCGTGGAGGTGATGAGGTCGCTGATATTGAGCGTGGAACATGCCCCGGCGGCAGTAGCTTCCTGCCCGATGGACAGATGGGTCGGGCCGCGATATTCATAGTCGCTGATGATTTCATAAGCGCCGGTACGGCACTTCAGGATCATTTCTTCGAATTCACGGATTACCAGCATGGATTCATAGAGTTCCAGCAGTTCCGCTTTGGTGATGCGTTTCGCGGCCAGTTCTTCCTTCGGCGAAGAATCATACTGATAGGCCGGAATGCTTTGCAATTTGATGGTCCGCTTCTTGAAATCCGGACCAAGGTCACTGAAATAATTTCCCATTTCCAACTCCTTGATGTAGTTATAAAGTTCTAAAGTTCTAAAATTCTAAAGTTCTAAAATTATTAAGTGCTACGTTTTATGTGCTACGTGCTACG
>CAIMFA010000382.1 GCA_903840185.1 uncultured Lentisphaeria bacterium
AAAAAAAGAAGGAAATGAAGAGATTTTGTATCAATTTAAAAATTACAAAATCACCAAAGAGGAAATAGAGAAGCTGGCGGATAAAATAGTAATGCTTGTACGGCCGTCAATGCAAGGCGATCTGGAGAGGATACATGGTATTGATGGCGGCAACCTGGTTTATTCAATGTGGGAAGGATATTTGCTAAAACCGGATACTAAAAAATTCATAGACTATTTAATCCGGCGGAAATTCAGTAAACATGATATTCATACCAGTGGACATGCTGATACTGCGGCATTAAAACTGATGGTTGCAGCATTAAAGCCAAAGTACATTGTCCCAATCCATACATTCAGCGGAAGCGGATATAAGAATATTTTTTCGGTGCCGGTAATGGAAATGGACGACGGAGAAACAAAGCAGGTGTAATCTTCTTCGGACTGGAAGCGCTCCTGCCGTGCGGCCGGATATATTCAGATACGTCGCGCCCTCCCGGCGTGACAAGCTGTATGAGACCGTTGACAGGATCAATAATGGGAGCAGGTCCGAAGCATTCCACGATCAGCATGGATTGCCTATCCACCCTAAAAAAAGTCCGGCATGCCGGACATTCCTAGATCAACTCAAAAAACGCTACTCATCATGGCAGCCGGATCAGGCCGTCGGACGCCAGCAGCTCATGGATTGTCAATATCACCGCGACCGCAAAGAGCAGCAGTTTAATCCTGGACAATGCCAGACGCCGCGGTTCGCTGGCCGGCTGGTGCAGCGCCGGCAGGTAGCCGGTGAAGAATACCGCCGTCGCTCCGGCCAGCAGCAGTAGTACCGGCAGCGACCAGATGACCCCGCAGCGGGCCAGACTCCAGATCGTTATGCCGCCGCACAGCAGCGAGTAACCGATCCCGGCCAGATTTTCCTGCCGCTCCGGCGTCAACTCGAGCTCTACAACCAGCGTCTCCCGGATGCGTTCGGCGATAGTATCCGCGAAGAATGTCAGCGCCAATACTACGAGCGCGCCGATAAACAGGTTCGGCTGGAGCCTGCTCCGTAATTGCTGCTTGCTCTGCTCAACTTTATTCTGAACGTCCCGGATGGCATCAGCCGCGCCCTGACGGTACGCCTGGTTCACAGCCTGCTGTACCGCCGCCTTGACTTTCGCCTCTTCATCATCACATGATACCAGCGCCGCGATCAGCAGCGCCGCCAGTAAAAATAGCCAAATTATTCTCATAATCTCAGCCTCCGGAACAGCCACCAGCCGCAGAGCCCGATGGCCGCGATAACCATAAGCCAGGGCCAGAGCGATAAGAGGTCAGTGGATGCCCCTGTGGTTATGGCCGCCGCACCGGTGGTCACTACGGTCGGACCGTGGACGGCGGACATTCCGCTAACTACAATTGCCGCGACCGCCACGATCGCCAGTAAGATGAATGGCATGATAGAAGTTCCTCATATTATAGATTCAGATAAGGGCGGACGGGAATCAACCCCGCTCCGCCTTTGTGATTAAAGACTTGACCGTATTAGCAGGCTCAGCCTTTCTCGCCCGCGGCCTTGACGAATTCAACTTCGTCGTCCGCGGCGATAACGTGACCGGCATCGCTCTCTTCGTCATTGACGAGAATGACGAGGTTGGAGCGGTCCGGCAGGTTGAGCAACTGCCCGGTTGACGCGATGACCTCTTCGATGGTCTTGCCGTTGAACATGTCGTTGGAGATTTCATTGATTCCGCAAATAAGTTTAGCCATGATAATAATTCCTTTTGTTTTTAGTTGTTGGTTATGGCTGTTGTAACTGTCGATCGACTACTCGTCGGTACGGATGGAACTGGAACGTTGTTTGAGTCTTTCCTCCTCCTTGTTGCTAAGAGTTAATTTACTGGTACGACTTAACGGTCTGGCGGCATTGGCCCGGATGTCGAAGTAAACTTCCGAATGCTGGAACTGATCCTGCAAAACCAGATAGAGTTCATTGAGCATCAGGCTTGCCGCCATGAAGTTGGTGAAGAGCAGCTGGGGGGATGCAGGCAGCTCCTCGTCGCAGCCGAGTTCATCCGGGCGGCGGTCGGCCGGGGATTCGATCTCCGGATGGAAACAGGTAATCGGCTGCAGCAGGACACGCCCGTTCTTTTTGGCGAAGACCTGCACGTTGCCGTCATAATAGTCGTTGCCGCCGGAGATCAATACCACATTGCGCAGCTTGGAACAGTGCTCCTGAAGGAGTTTCCTAGTCGCATGGTTGTCCACGCCGAGCATGATGACCGAGTTATCCGGCAGGTACAGCCGGATATTGTCCGGCGTGATGAAACTCGCGACCGCGCTGACCGCCAGGCTGCGGAAACTGCCGGATAACCGCTTGGCCCAGGCCTCCGCCTTGTTCTGTCCGGCCGCGGCCTGCTGCCGTTCGGAGTTGCGCGCTTCGTAACGGTCGCCGTCGATCAGCTTCACCTGCTTGACGTAGTCGGTATGGTCGAGATAACGGCACAGCGGTTCCGCAAGGGCCCCGCCGATGCCGCCGAGTCCGATGATTACCAGCGCATCCATGGGGCATCCTCCAGCATTTCCTGTTCATCCCAGTTCTGCCTCAAGCCGTAACTGTGTTTCGGCGGCGCTTTCGCCGCCTGCACTTTCGCCAGCCACGGGTCCGGCTCGCCTGAACCGATCGCATCCTCCGGCAGGCCGCTGATGACCGCTTCCGGCGCCAGCTTGAACACGCTGCCGTTGATGCAGACGGCGGCGGCGATCTCCGGCAGCGGCAGCATGATCCTGCCCAGAACCAGATGCAGCCCGTCGAAGCCTTCGGCGGTGTCGTCATCGTCGGTGTTGGAGAAGAACGCCCCCATATTGCAGTGGCTGTGGATAGTTCCCGCCAGCCGGCCTTTGCCTGCCAGCGATTTCAGGTCGTAGTCCAGATGCATGGCGCTGACGCTCTGCTCCGGCGCTTCCAATTGCCAGGTATTCTTGTCTGCCAGAATCAGCGCGACTATGGCTTCGCCGCCATACTTCCAGAACACAGTGCGGAAGAACGCATGGGCGCGTTCGATCAGGGCATACGGCACCGGCGGGGCCTGCCACCGCAGTTCCTCTTTGACTTCGGCATAGGCTGGAATCTCCGGAACTTTGACGGTAACCTGATAGAGCGACGTTTCCTTCCTTAGATAGAAACCTTTTCTGCCGACGATGTACGCCGGGCCTGACTCCGGCAGCTGGTCGCCGGACTGAATGATCGGAATGTGCATGATAACTTTTCCTTTATGGTTTAGGGTTGGTTGGTTCAACTTGAATTTGCGGTTTGATTTCCGGCAGTTCCTGGAATGCCATCACGGCCTCCCGCAGCTGCCGGAACTTGCGGTTATCGACTTTGACGCAGACGCAGCGGCTTTTCAGGCCCCGCGCCAGCTGGGCGAACAGTTGTTCCTCCCATTGGCCGCGATAGTTTTTCAGCGCCGGGTCCTCCATTGCGAAATACTCCAGAAAACACTCATCGAGGCTCTGGATATTGCAGTATACTTGCTGTACAGCGGATTGTGCGGTATGCATATTTATTTCTCCATGATTCTATTGACGGCATCGGACCAGCAGCAATGCTGCCGCCAGTCCACTCGCGCCGGATCAAAGTCCGGCTGATTGGATAACGCCTGCCAGTGTTCAATCGGGTCATGGCCGCACCAGGCCGCCGGGGCGTGATCCCTGTAGGCGCCGTCCAGATCGCTGTTGAATGATGAACAGCGGAAGTGCTGTTCGACCAGCAGGATCTTAGTGGCGTCCGAGCCTTCCAGGCCGAACTTCAGGTCGCTGCCCAGGCACACCCGGCCGTTCTGGAATAGATTTTTGAACGGCACATGATACAGCATATCCTGACCGCTCCGGATCTTTTCCCCGGAACAGTAGACGTACAGCTCATCGAATGCGGCGTGGACGAACCGGTGAAAGAAGTACAGGTGCGGCAGCTTCAAGGAGTATTCCCGAAGCTCGTCATTGTTATCCTTCACGCTGATCACCGCCTTTTCCGGCGGCCGGTGGATACAGTAAACTCTTTTTTCGCCAAGGTTGCCGTAATACAATGTGCGTTCCGGCAGCAACGGCGTCTGCATCCCGAGTTTGGCCGCGAGCGACTGGTAGAAGTCCTCGGTCCGGATGCGCTTGAGTTCCTGTACCGAACGCAGGCATACGCTGCCTTCCTGAATAATGATTTCTTCCATAATACTGATCCTTTCGGCTTCACAGCCGTTTTATTCCGCACCGGAGCGCGGCGAGCCGCGAGGCCGGAATATCGCCGTCAGTCGTACTGACACCCTTGCTTTGGATGGAAGGCCCCGCGGGAGCGTTCCGGGTAGCGAACGGATCCGGAGGCACGCAGTGCTTCCAGATCCGGAGCGCACCCGGATAAGCGGTCGCGGGGGCAATGGACAACCTGATGCTGCCATTGATTTAATGCTTGCGGCGGCGACGTTGACATCGCCCGGCGTCAACATAGACTTTTTACGGTTCATGTTTTTCGCTCAATGCCAAGGGTTTGGTTGTATTGGTTGAGTAGTTAATGTTTTGAATTATACTGAACGGCTGTTCCGCACACTGTGCGGCCAGCCTTCAGGCTGGAATATCGCCGTCAGTCGTACTGACCCTTGCTTTGGAAAGTAGGGCGCCGGCTGCGCGGGCCAGGATCGGCACGATCCTGGATGGCGCAGCCGGGCGCCAGGCTGGACAACCAGACAGTCCAGCCGATTTGATGCTTGCGATGGCGACGTTATCATCGCCGGGCGTTCGATACATTCTGTACTGTGAAGACAATTCGTATCTCTCGCTCAATGCCAAGGGTTTGGTTTGGAATCTTTATGATTTAGCGGCGGCAAGCCTGCTGCTCATCGCCAGCAGCGCTTCGATCTCGCGGACAGCGGCACGGAACTTGCCGGCGGTTTCAGCCGACACGGCCTGGAAATAGGCGACGAGCCCGCAGAGTCTGGTAAACTCCGTTTCGTCGAACGCCTGTCCGGTCAACAAGGATTGTTTCAGCTTGAACAGCCGGGCCCGGGTATTATGCTTCAGCCCCCGCGGCAGGTTGAGTTTCTGATTGACCACCACGCCGGTGACAATCTGGCTGCGGTTGTGCCGGAGCACTCTGGTCTTGCTGTCTTTCAGCTTGTAGCCGCAGTTCTCCACGACGTATTTCACCTGCGGCAGGATCACATTGAGCTGCGGATCATTGCCGCTGAAGCACATGTCGTCGGCATATCGGGAGTAGGCTGCGCTGTATTTCTTCGCCAGGCCCGACAGCCGCTTGTCCAGATCCAGGAATGCCAGATTCGACAGCAGCGGACTCGTCGGTGCGCCCTGGGGCAGCGCATTGTTCAGCATGCAGATATCGCAGATATCCTTTACCGTCTCCTTGTCCAGATTGCAGTTAGTCAACGCCCGGCTGACCATGGATATCGTTGTGCTGCCGAAGAAGTCTTCGATGTCGCATTTGATGATCACCCGTTTATGGAGGTGGTTCTTCGCATGCGTCACCGCCGACCGGCCGGGAATGAACCCGTGGGCGCAGTACGAGCCTTTCAGGCCGCGGGCCTGCAGGTAGCGCCGGATCTGCCGCTGCTTCAGTTTCAAAGCCGGCTTCGGCTCGTGCAGTATCCGCATCGTGCCGTCGCGCTTGGGGATTTTGTGGATGATGTAATCGCTGTCAGTCATAGTTTCAATTCCTGCTGATGGACGATGTTCTTAAACCACATATCGGCGAATTCGGCCAGTTCCTTCTGCAGCTTGAGGTTCACCTTTGATTCGGCTCCTTCCTGATCGCTGATGACATACTGGTCCACGCCGACATAATCGTTACGGAAACTTAAAGGATAGAAATTCCCTGCCTTCAAGCCGAAAGTCATGTCAGGGTCAGCCATCAGGTCGCCGTTCTGTTCGCCGTAATGGGATACGGAATAGATGGCTTCAAAGACGGAATGCGCGGTTAAGCGCTCAACGATTACCGGCATGTACGTGCCGGCGGTGTTGTCCAGTTTGAGATGACCTTCCGGCATTAATGAAAGCAGATGCCGGAAGACTTTGGCGGAATGTGCTTTGATGCTGTGCATGGCAATAACTCCTTGTTTTAAGAAAGGGCGGGAACGGAGCAGAAGAGAGGTTGGGGATTGCATGCCCCGCTCCCGGCCCCTGGTTATTATGCGTCGATGATTTCGCCGTCCCAGAGCAATGACGGCTGACCGTCCAGTCCGAACAGCCGCGTCAGCTTGCGCTGGCACACGTCGGCCCGTGCCGGGGAGTATTTCTTGGCTATCTCGGTAAAGGCATTCAGGAAACTCCAGCGGGTCGGCGCGGCAAACTCTTTATGCCGGGGATGATTGAACTCCTCCAGTACCGCGAGGATGTCGCAGGACGGGATCGCTCCGGCTTCAGCCGCCTGGACAGCCGCTATTCTGGCGTCGTCGAACATGACATCGTAAGTTTTGAGTTTCTCCGCCGCCGTCTCCAGCGTCAGGAACTCTTCAACCAGCGTATCCAGCGCTCCGGCCACCAGCGCCATCAGGTTTATGCCGGAGGTGTGCCGTCGCTTGATTACTGTAGCAGCTCCGAATGCGCCGTTATCGCAGGCAAAGACTACGATGCCCGCCGCCAGGCCCACCGACATGCTCATGTCATGGCTGTTGCGGATGCCGATGGACCGGCTCCATTCCGGATGGGTGGAATTGCCCAGCCGCATGACCCCATAGAGCTTCTGCTGGTCGCGGGCAAGCCCGTACTGTTCCCCGGCGATTGTCCAGCCGCGCGACTCCACGGCATTGGATACGGTTTCGATCACTTCGTAATGCGGAACCGGATGCCAGGTCGCCGTCCCGCAGGGAGTCGGCGACAGGGCGATCTCTTCGCGGCCCACATACTGTGAACCGCAGTGTAATAATAGTCCGTTCATATTTTCATTTCTCCTGTTTTTTAATGATTATGCGGCCAGGCTGACATGCCTGGTTGCGCTCTGCCGGTGCCATGCCTTGCAGGCTCCGGCAAACTGGCAGTCAGCGCAGCTGAACGAGGTTTCCGACGGCAGGAACACTTCCTGTTTCACCGCCTGCTGAATTGCTCCGGCCATCCGGATGAACCGCTGCAGGTCGTCTTCGGTCCGCCTGGTGTGATGGCTGGTGACGCTCGGATCTTTGGTCTTGGTCACGACATCGAACCGGAACTCCGGAATCGTATTGCTCCTGTTCTCCTTTAAATATGCATAAGAGAACGCCGTCGCCTGGAAGTCCTTGTCGGCTTTGCCGGCGGGCCATTTCGCGGCGGCAGTCTTCCAGTCCACGATGACCGGCGTATCGCCGTCCTTGACAACGAGGTCGTACTCGCCGATAAAAACTTTATCGAGGCCGGGCACGTTTACCTTGAACGCATGGGCGACGTCCGCGATGTTGTCAAAATCCTGCCAGTTTGCCAGCAGGGCATTCAGCATCCGCCGGGCTTGTTCAACCAAGCTGTTGCTGTCTTCGCCGTTCTTGAATGTCAAACTGGCACAGGCGGAACATTCCGCCTTGAACCATTCGGCAAAGACTTCGTGCACTTCCGGCAGCGCTGCAGGCTTGCCCTGCATGATGCTTCTGGTATAGTGAGTGGCAGCAATATGAAAGGTCCGGCCGAACGGCAGGCTGGAAGGGGTGCGCTCCTGTTCAGCCCTGTAGACATACTGAAAAGCGAACTTCAGCGAACACGTCAGATAACTGTTCATCGCCGAATATGACCAGTGCGGCTCCTGCCGCAGTTCCATTATTGTCGGCATAATCCACCTCCTATGCGGCTTTCGTTTTACCGCTGAGTTCATCGATCAGTTTGGAGCACTGGGCCTTGTTAAGGTCGGACAGATCATCAACCCCGGCGCTTTCCATGATTTCCCGCGGCTTCACGCCTTTGTCGTGCGCCAGGTCGAGCAGGTAGTTTAGCTGCTTTGAACTGGCCTTCGGCGGTGCAGCCGGTTTACTGCCTTCGGCACCGCTTCTGTTCCGCGGCTTGCCGGCGGTTTCGGCACCGTTCGGCTGGACATTGGTGATTTCAGCTTCGACGGAGGATCTGACCAGTTCAAAGGTGTTATGGATCTTCTCCTTAAGCTGATTTTCGCTGAGCCCGTCCGGCAGTTCGCACTCAATTGAAGCATGGAAGCTTTTGGAACTGAACTCTTCATCCGCCGGGACTTTCTTCGAATATGCTGCGTTAAGTTTCAACATAGTTGTACTTCCTTCTTTTACGCCGGTTCATCCGGCAATGGGATTTTAATGACTCTGACGATGTTCCAGCCGTTGCCGGCCGGAGTACGGACAATGATTACTGACGGCATGATTGCCTCCTTTAAAGCAAGCGAGCCTGCAACCGGCGATTATTCCGGCGGCAGGCTCATTATTTGTGGTTATTTTGGTGATTTTACAGCGACTGATAGAGCTTAAATGCCGGTGCAGCAGGTAGCGGCATTTAAGGGGACTATCATATATTATGCCGGGAAATACGGCATTTTTAAGACAAAAACGGCAGGCTGGGCAGGTTTTGCCGTATGAAACAGGTGGTTTTAGCCGCGGGAAGAGCTTAAATGCTTATTCCGGACGCCAA
>CAIMFA010000383.1 GCA_903840185.1 uncultured Lentisphaeria bacterium
GATGTCCTCGCCGTAGCGCTGCTACGACTGCGGCATCGTCAAAATCTTTCTTTTTGAGCATATTTTCGTCTTTCATCCATTTTTTATGAATAATCCAGGTTAGAAAGTTATGCTGAAATATTATTACACGATATTATAGCATAACTTCTGTTATTCTGGAAATCAAATGCGATGAGAAACTATGTGTCTAATAAAGTTTTGATCTTTAGCGGGATATCCGCGACTTTTACAAATTCATCTTCAGTTGCCGGAGCGGACAGCCGTAAAGCATCTTCACCGGTCGAAAGTCCGGTAAAGAACAGGCATACATCCTCTGTGACTTCGCCGATCCGCTTTTTCTGCCCCTGCAATCCGATTTTCGCGGCCGGGTGTCCGGCGCATGAATTTGGACAGCCGGATATTCTCACATGGTCAGTTAAAGTCCGCAGGATTTCAACTTTTTCCAGGGTGTCAACCGGCAGCATTTTATCCATTTCCTCGCCTACCGCATCGGCGATTTCCGGTGATTTCAGGATGCCGATTTTGCACACGCCCGATCCGACGCAGGAAACAATGTGCCCTTTAAACGATTTGAGCGTCAAATCTATTTCGGGAAAATCATTCAGCAGCGAATGGTGGATTTCAGCAAGACTTGAAGAGTGCGCCAGCGGGATCAGAATATCCTGCGACGGCAGCAGCCGGAGAAATCCGCTGTTCAGCTTCTCGCCCAGCCCGGCAAGTTTCACCAGTTGCGCCGCGGTCAAATTGCCGTAGGGCACATAAAGCCGCACCGAGGAAATGTCCAGTTCGATATTTGTCGGGAGAACCGCGTACTTTCTCCATGAATCGTAGCCGTTTTCAGGAACAGACGGCGCTGCCGCGCGTTTGACCTTTTCAGCCAGATGCGCATAATCGGCGCCGGCGGTCAGGGTTGACGCATAGGCCGGAGTTTTCGCATAATACTCGTTAAAAAGTCTCTTAAATTCATCAGCACCAAGCCTCTTTAAAATGTAGCGGATTCTGGCCTGGTTGCGGTTGGCTCTGTCGCCATGATCATAAAAAAGGTCGGTCATGGCCGCAGCGCAGCGGAGGACTTCGGAATCCGGCAGGAAATCAAACAAGACCACCCCCAGCGAGCTTTCCCGGCCCATGCCGCCGCCACCGTAAACCTTGAAGCCTCTGCTTCCGCCGCTGGTTTTAGCGACAAAACCTAAATCCTGAACTGCGGCATTCAATATTTCAGACTGGTTGCTGAAAAATCCCGCCTTCAATTTCCTCGGCAGGCCGAACGCTTTCTCATATTTTCTTAAAAAGCTGTTCAATTCATCCACATAAGGCACGACGTCAAAGACCGAATCACGGCCGAAACCGCTGTCCGCCGAGGCGATGATATTCCGGTAGGTGTTTCCGCCGCCGCCTTTGAACGGAAATCCGCTCAAATCGCAGCTTTCCATCGTTGCGAAAATATTTGCTGCAGGAACATCGTGCAGCTGGATGTCCTGGCGGGTTGAGAGATGGGCTGAACCGATCTTGTTCTGCTCCATGATTCCGGCGACATCCCGCAGATTTTGCAGGGTGATGTGGCCGCCGGAAATCCTGATCCGTACCATGAACAGGCCGTTGCGCTGTTCGTAAATCCCGAACGGCGCGGCGAACGGTTTCAACTGGTCTGCCGTTATGCTCCCGCTCAGATATTCGTCAATTTTAGCTTTAAGCTGAAGATACAGTTCGTGGAATTCCGCGACAGTGCTGTTTTTCAATTTCATCTCCTTGCAAAATTGGTTACAACCTAATATAAAACCATTCAATTCTTTTTAAATGTCAGATACAATATTCCGGAATAATATTTTTGGCGGACAGCAGTTTAATGATGGATTGCAGATTGCTTTCCAGATTGTCTGCCGAGGCCAGATTTACATCCGCCGCCACGGTTTTGAAGTTCGATTCATCCACGTTGATAATCAGCAGTTCATTGGGCGAATTCAGGACTTTCAAACGGTTCAATTCATAATCGCCGGCATCGGTCAGCGCGGTGATGAAGATCAGGCCGGCATCGGTCAGGATTCTGGACAGTTCGCCCAGCCGCCGGACGCGTTCGTCGCGTTCAATCAAATTGTTCTGAATATCCGCGTCAAGGCCGTTGTTGATGCTGGAGATGCCCAGATAATACGAATTCATGTTCAACCGGAACAGCCGCTGTTCAAGTTTAGTTGCCAGTTCCTGAACCGCGTTATTGCTGCTGCCGGTGACGACTATCGTTTTGCCCCGGTGGCGGTTGCGCAATATTCTCTCTTTGCTTTCCACCAGGCCGGTTTCCCAGTAGAATTCCCGGCGTTCAACATGATCCTTCAATCTGGTTTCAGTGTCCTTTACGCCGTCATCCTGTTTGGAGTCAAACGATACCCCTTCGATAATCATGCCGGCTCCGGCAGTGGCGTTGGTGATCGGGTCGATCAGTACGAAACTGCCGGTTTCGTGATTTTTTGAATAAGCATCGAAATACAGCGGCTTGGTGGTGGAGACCACGACACGGCCGATTTCATTGAGAGTCAGGCTTTCAGTTTTATTTTTCTGCAGGGTGTTCACGTCAATGTTATAGATGATGGTGTCAACCCTGGATTTGACATTGCGCCCGGCATGGCGGATCAGATAATTGCTGCCCGGCTTCAACTGGGAGTCAGTCATCCAGATCACGACTGCTTCAAAGTGCTGGCTCACTTTCGGCTGGTTGTTGATATGCACCAGCATGTCGCCGCTGCTGATGTCAATTTCATCTTCCAGCTCAATCGTCACCGCCTGCGGCGGAAACGCCTCCTGAAGGTTGCCGTCGGCGGTAACAATATTTTTTACTTTTGACAGCTTAAGCGAAGGCAGAACTTTGATCTTATCTCCGACTTTGACCACGCCGGAGGCGACAGTTCCCGCGAAGCCGCGGAAATCCAGATGCGGACGGCTGACGTACTGCACCGGAAAGCGGAAATCCGTGAAATTGCGGTCGCTGGCGACATTTACCGTTTCCAGAAATTCCAGCAGTGAGTCGCCCTGATACCACGGCATTGCGGTGGACTTTTCAACAACATTTTCGCCTTTCAGCGCGGAAATCGGGATATATTGCACATCGGGAATGTCCAGATGCTCGACAAATTCCGCGAAACTCTGGCGGATATTGTTAAAAACTTCCTGCGAATAATCCACCAGGTCCATCTTGTTGATCGCCACCACCAGATGCTTGATCCCCAGCAGCGAAATGATGAACGCATGCCGTTTGGTCTGGGTGACCACCCCGTAACGGGTGTCGATCAGGATGATGGCCAGATTGGCGGTTGAGGCGCCGGTCGCCATGTTTCTGGTATATTGTTCGTGTCCGGGAGTGTCCGCGATAATGAATTTACGTTTAGGCGTGGAAAAATAGCGGTATGCCACGTCAATGGTTATTCCCTGTTCGCGTTCGGCTTTCAAACCGTCCAGCAGCAGGGCATAATCGATCTCCCCGGCACCAGTGGTGCCGTTTTTTTCGCTGTCGCGGCGTAATGCGCTCAACTGGTCTTCATAGATCAGTTTGCTGTCGAACAGCAGCCTCCCGATCAGCGTTGATTTGCCGTCGTCCACCGAACCGCAGGTCAGAAACCGCAGCAGGTCTTTCTTTTCGTGCTGATTTAAAAATTTATCGATATCCATGATTAAAAATATCCTTCCCGTTTCTTTTGTTCCATTGATGAGTCGCCGTCGTGGTCGATAACTCTGGTTGACCGCTCGCTCTGTCTGGTTTGCAGCATCTCCGCCACAATTTCCTCGATTGTTTCCGCGCTTGATTCAATTGCCCCGGTCAGCGGATAACAGCCCAGGGTACGGAATCGCACCAGTTTTTCAACCGGTTTTTCACCGGGATTCAAACGCATCCGGTCATCATCCACCATGATCAGCGAGCCGTCGCGTTCGACCACCGGCCGCTTTTTCGCAAAATAGAGCGGGACAATCGGAATTTTTTCCAGCCTGATATACTGCCAGATATCCACTTCCGTCCAGTTGGACAGCGGGAACACCCGCACGCTTTCGCCGGGATTGATGCGACCGTTGTACAGCGACCACAGTTCCGGACGCTGATTTTTCGGATCCCATTGATGGTGGCGGTCGCGGAAGGAATAAATCCGCTCTTTGGCGCGGGATTTCTCCTCATCGCGCCGTGCGCCGCCGAATGCGACGTCGAATTTTCCGGCATCCAGCGCCTGCAGCAGCGCCTGGGTTTTCATGATATCGGTATATTTTCTGCTGCCGTAGTCAAACGGGTTTACCCCGGCGGCTTTGCCTTCCTTGTTGTGGTGGACGAGCAGTTCCAGCCCCTGCTCAGCGCAGAACCGGTCCCGGAATTCGATCATCTCGCGGAATTTCCAGGTCGAATCGATGTGCAGCAGCTTGAACGGCAGCCGTCCCGGATAGAACGC
>CAIMFA010000384.1 GCA_903840185.1 uncultured Lentisphaeria bacterium
AACACATAGAACTAGAGATAACCTGTTAACAACCTAATTGCGCCTTGTTGAATTTCAAGCGCCACAAGCTAAAGCGCTGTCAGATCGAATTGTAAATCAGGCAGGAATTACAATCGGTATGACATTTATCGCAAAATTCCTGAAATAGATGGATTACGCCCTGCCTTACAGCGGCGCCGGTCATAACCTGATTCGCGGCAGCCTTGTCGCGAAACCAGCGGGCGGCGGCAACACGGGTGATGCGGTTGTCCTGCGTGGACGGCAGAACATTCCAGATGGCGGCGGCACGAATATCGTCCGCGCGTCCGTCTATCTTAGCCGCCGCGGCCATGCCCGGCAGGACAACATTAACCACGGTTTCCAGGGCGCTGGCAGCACCGAACACCGCTCCGGGCCCGGGTTTCTTGGCCAGCTCAAAAGAGGTATATTTGTCCCAGAGTATATCATGCAGAGTGAGCAGTTTTACCAGTTCGCGCCCGGCCTCTTCCTGATTGGCAATAGAGGAAATATGAACATACAGCGTGCGGAGCGGAGTTTCTCCGAAAGTGCGGTACAGGCTGACCAGTGCGGCAATGCGCCGTTCGGGACTGTTCACCGGGCGTCCGCCGTCGCGCCGCCAGTCAATGCCGTGACGCGAACCAATACGAATTTTCCACCACAGCCGCCAGGTGTTTTCGGTGAAACAGCGCATTTCTTCGGAGAGTACGGCCACGGCAGGGTCAGGGAGCAAGCCGGATTCTCCCCACAAAATAGCTTCAAAACACTCTTTTCTGATATCGGGGGGATATTCGCGAAAACGATTGAAAAGTTCCAGAAAACACTCGCGGTTCCGCTTGTAACCGGCGGCCTCGAACATCAGGCGGAGGCAGGTCTGTTCAGTACCGGAAAGCAGCATCTGACGCAGAATCCGTCCGCTTTTCAGGTAAAAGCGCTCCATTCCGGCGGCAGTGAGCATTGAGCGTATCTGACATTCTTCCAAATTCGCAAAATATCCGGCACAGCGTCCGGAAATGATTTTTTCATCATCTGTCTCGACGCCGGCCGGTTTGATGAGCAGCGCGGGCGGCAGCAGCTCTCTTTTCCCTGACGGCAGATCTTCATGCTCCACAACGTGCAGGATTACATTGTCGTAGGCGGAATCCCTGTCATGACGGTGGTTGAACCAGTCAGAGGAATTACCATGCACTTCCACATCACCTGTCAGTATCCTGCCGTCAATGCTGATTTTGGCATTGGTGAAATCCGGACCGGCTTCAACATTCCAGGTGCCGGGCGAAAAAATCCGCAACAGCCTGCCGTCTTCAGTTATATATTCGCCGGTAATATCTATTTTATTCCACGCATTTTGCAGTAAAATCTCATCTGTTGAACATTTTTCCGTAGTCATACTTTCTCTTATCAGTTTGATTTTTGCGCTCTTGAGGCTAGTTTAGAATTACAACAATACAATAAATATTCTGCAAAAAACAATGAAATCAAATTATTTATTTAAAACTGCAATAATATTTTTTGCCGGCGCAACTCTTTTACCGGTGTCCGGAGAAGACAGCGATTCCCGGCAGAGCAGGATTACGCCGACAGTGCAAGCCATCGCCAAAGTTCTGCCAAGCGTCGTAAATTTAAGCACGGAGAAAATCATTGACACAGTTCCGCAAGGCCTGGGCAATCCGGGCGGCATATTAGATACTGTTCCTGAAGAAACATTATTTGACAAGCAGAAAGGCTATTCACTGGGCA
>CAIMFA010000385.1 GCA_903840185.1 uncultured Lentisphaeria bacterium
GCTTTATGCATTTCGCCTTTGGCGACCAACGCCTCGCCGTTGGATCACGCCCGGCGGACCGCCGGTGGCGAATTGGGAGAAACAATGTTTTGTTTGCGGTCCCGTGACTGCGGGACGGACAGTTCCAGGTTCCCCCTTGCATCCCTCCTCCGGAACTTCAAATTGACGGCTGAAGTGACGGAATTTCTCCACTGCATTACTGCACATTTTAGGCGTTAAGATTGAGAAACATATGGAAATGCCCGCATGAAAATCTTTCTAAAAAAACAAGAATATGACGAATAGTAGTACGGAATATCCAATTTCCAAGTTTGATCTGGCTCTGACTGGAGGGTTGTGCTCCGTTACAACCGGTATTTCCGGATTCAGAATTGAGCTCCAGCGGCGCGGAATATTAATAGTCTCAAGCACAAAAACTCATTGATCTTCCGCCTCTTTTCCCGCCATCTACTCCAGACTCAAAACAACGTTTTACTCAAACTTAAATATAACCGGATGGATGATATTATCAAGCGTCCGGGAACAGAGAACACCGAAACCAAGGACCCCGGTTTGCAATGATGTCATTGCTCTTGAATTACGATTGCGCCGCTTTGTTTTTGCTGCAGAATTTTCATTGTCCGGTATCGTCACAATATTTAGTGACGTCAAACCAGATTCAAAGCGGCGCAGGGTCGCCGCACTCCAAAGTCAGACTTTACTTGACAAAAGACGGAAACAAGCTAAAAATATCCACTAACCTCACGCCATTCTGGATAGACGCCGATAAAAAACGGGCTACGGGATGGCAGTGTATTCAATTAAAGATTTTTCTTGAGGAGAAGGTGGCGGGAAAGCATATGGTCTGCTATTATCGTATTTTTGCAAATTAGACAATTTAATGTTATTGATAATATTTTCAAATTCCTCCCACTTCACAACGAATGCTAAAAAACTTGGAGAGGTTGAATCTACTATTGGTCGTTCGATACGTATCGTACCTTCGGGATGTTTTACGATTAGAATTTTAGTAAGACCTCCGCCATACATGCAATTCAGCCTAGATTCTTCATTCAACAAAGGTACCCGCTTGATTTTTCTCTTTAAATCTTTCACGGCTTGAACATCTATAAACGTAGACATCAATTCCCCTGACTTTGAGCGAACGACCACAAAACCATCAGGCCATACTGCCCAAAGCAGGGACTCTGGTTGCGCTTCAAAACATGGCTCATTATAATCCCACAGAGACACAATAGGTTCATTTGGTGCATAAGTATTTTCAGCTTCTCTGTCTAATATCCCGCAGCTACAAGTTAAAACTATGAGTCCCATGACGAAAGAAATTGAACTTAACAACGCATGGCAATGGTTTCTAGTAATAACGCATGCAGGCAACATCTTCAGTGTCTCCTCCAGTATGCTTTGTAAATATTAAAATTCTAGCCTTTTCGGAATGCTGTTGCTTTTAAACCTACAGCGTTAGTTTTTTCGTTCCAGTCTTTAACGCTGATTTTATAACTGTTTAAACCGGCCTGGCTTTTAATTATGGCGAATTCGCCATAATTAAAA
>CAIMFA010000386.1 GCA_903840185.1 uncultured Lentisphaeria bacterium
TGTCCGCATCATGAAGCTCCGTGAAGGAGATGAATTGGCGAGTTTGGTTTGTTTGTAATTTGTTCGTTCAACTATTATGAGTATTCAAGAAAAAGACACATATTTTGTTGCAGTTAAAGTTTTCTTAGAAAAAGAAGGAAAGTTTTTGGTGATGAAAGATAATTTTGGTGATTGGGATTTACCTGGAGGAAGAATTAAGAAAGATGAGTTCGAAGCGCCTTTAGAGAGTATTATCACAAGAAAAATGTCTCAAGAGGTTGGTTCTGAAGTTAAATATGAAGTAGGCAAGCCAATTGTATTTCTACGACACGAAAGAATTGAAGCATCTCCCGGAAATCCGACAGTACGCATATTTGCTATAGGTTATCCTGCAACATGGAAGTCTGGAAGTATAAAGTTATCTGAACGTCACACTGAAATATTGTGGGCTGATCCAAAGACATTTAAGCCAGAGGATTACTTTAAAGGAGGGTGGCTTAAGGGTGTACAGGAATATATTGCTATAAGGAATTCTTAATTCCTATAAACACAAAACCCGCCGAAGCGGGGTTGTGTTGAGACCTATAGTTTTAACTGTCCACCAATCGAATTAATCGATATTATAATTCTATTTTATTTTGAGTGATCAAGTCAAGTATTTTTAATTGTGGACAGTGGGGGAATTGAACCCCCTATCCTAGGTCTCAAACCGAGAATATTGCACCAGCAAACTGCCCACGGGTGGTCGGAAGAAACCACCACTATTTAATAGTAAACAATGAAGATAAATTTATTATAAATAAGTACTCAAGAAGTGATAAAATCTGAATAGAATATTTGTCCCCATATTCTTTCTCCTTTCTTCCAACTCCTTTGCTATACTATAGGCATGTTCTCAGACCCAGCAGTAAATGTCTCCAGACTTGGTCTTGCACTCGGCATGAAAGTTGTCGATTTGGGAGCCGGTTCAGGATTTTATACTATTGAATCTGCGCGTAAAGTTGGTCCAGGCGGGCATATATATGCTATTGACGTACAGAAGGACATCCTCGAGCGTATACGTACAGCAGGAACAGCGCAGGGCCTTCACAATATCGAGGTCGTTTGGGCAAACGCCGAAAAGATTGGCGGTACTAAACTCCGAGATGGTATAGCTGATCGAGTTATTGCTTCGAACGTACTTTTTCAGATTGAAAAACCAGAGGAATTCGCTTTGGAAATTAAACGTCTATTAAAACCAAATGGAAAAGTGTTGGTTATAGATTGGAATCCAGGCAGTTCACTTGGTCCACAAAATCCTTTTTTGTCATCAAAGGCCAAAGCATTGTTTGAAAAAGCCGGATTCAAACTCGAGCAGTCATTCATGGCTGGTGATCATCATTATGGATTAGTGTTTGCTCGATAAATATGCATTTTTATATTCATAACACACATGACTAAATTTCAAGTAATAATTCTAAGCATATTCGTTATTTTCATAATTGCAGGTGTAGACGCTGGCATCGTAGCGCAGGGATCGCAGCCGCTCGTCCTCGTTACCGCAGATCGGCATGACGTGAA
>CAIMFA010000387.1 GCA_903840185.1 uncultured Lentisphaeria bacterium
GACCGGGTTGACCGGCAACGCCGACCTGGCATTACTGAATTCCGCCGGGACCGCAATTAAAACTTCCTCGAACACCGGAATCACTTCGGAAGCGATTACTAATGTGGCATTACTGGCCGGGACATATTATGTCAAGGTTGCCACCGGATTTGGAGTCAACGATGCCAGTTACACGCTGGCTCATACTGAGAAGTATTGTCCGGCGGATGCTGCCGCCAATACATGGCAGACAGCTCAGGATATATCCAATCTCGACAACTGGGTCGGGTTTGGCGATGCCGCCGACTTCTACAAGTTGACGATGATCAATGCCGGAGCGCTGACACTGGGCTTGACCTGGTTGACCGGCAATGCCGACCTATCGCTATTGAACTCTGCTGGAACAGCAATAAAAACTTCCGCAAATACTGGAACTAATCCGGAAGCGATCAATAACGTTTTATTGCTGGCCGGAACATATTATGTCAAAGTTGCCGCCGGATTTGGAGTCAATGATGCCAGTTACACGCTGAGCCATCTGGAGAAATACACCCCGGTGGACACCGGCGCAAATACATGGCAGACCGCGAAAAACATTGATGACGGCGTGGACAACTGGGTGGGCTTCGGTGATACCGCCGACTTCTACAAGCTCACTATGACTAATGCCGGAATGCTGACGCTCGGGCTGACCGGGTTGACCGGCAACGCTGACTTGACACTGCTCAATGCCGGCGGCATGCAGTTGAAAACTTCCTCTAATACCGGAATCACTTCGGAGGCGATTACTAATGTGGCATTACTGGCCGGGACATATTATGTCAAGGTTGCAACAGGGTACGGCGTAAATGATGCCGGCTACACGCTGACGCATACGGAAAAATACACTCCGGCGGATACCGGCGCGAACACCTGGCAGACCGCCAAACAGATTGATGATGGCGTGGACAACTGGGTCGGTTTCGGCGATGCCGCCGACTTCTACAAACTGACCATGACCAATGCCGGAATGTTGTCGCTCGGACTGACCGGCCTGACCGGCAATGCTGACTTGACACTGCTAAATGCCAGCGGCATGCAGTTGAAAGCCTCTTCGAGTACTGGAACCACCAGCGAGGCAATCAATAACGTTGCGCTGCTGGCTGGAACTTATTATGTAAAAGTCGCCATTGGATTTGGAGTGAACGATGCTTCTTACACGCTGGCCCATACTGAGAAGTATTGCCCGGCTGACAAGGCGGCTAACGTTTACAAGACCGCTCTGGACATTTCCAATCTCGACAACTGGGTTGGATTCGGCGACAGTGCTGACTTCTACAAGCTGACGATGACCAATGCCGGAACGCTAACTTTGGGCCTTACTGGCTTGACCGGCAATGCCGATCTGGCACTGCTGAACTCGGCAGGTACAGCGTTGAAGACTTCAGCCAAGGCAGGCACAGCTAATGAAGCGATTACCGGCGTATCACTGCTGGCTGGAACGTATTACGTCAAAGTCGCCACCGGATTTGGAGTAAACGATGCCAGTTACAACCTGAGCAACACGGTCAGTTATTTCCCCGGCGACACCAGTGACAAGGCCGGCAATACGCTTGCTGCGGCAAAACTGGTTGACAGCCCGGCACAGACCGGCTGGGTCGGTTTCGGCGATGCTGATGATTACTACAAATTTGACATTGCGGCGGCGGCACAGGGAACGCTGCGTTTGTATGATATGACCGGCGGCAATGCCGACTTGACATTGTACGACGCGAAAGGCGCACAGTTGCAGAAATCGGCCAAAACTGGAGCGCTTGAAGACACGATCACGCGCAATCTTGCGGCCGGAACATATTACGCCAGAGTCAACGCGGTGTCCGGCAATATTGATTACAAACTGGACTTCAGCAAAAAAGATGGCTACGGCATGCTGGCAAGCTGAAGAGCTTCATTGAACATGAAAAAAGGCCATTTTCACCACAGAGGCCACAGAGGGAATACAAATACACTTCACCATGAAGTGCATGAAGATGCATGAAGTTTTACCCTGGGAGCGCCGGTCGCCTGACCGGCTTTATGATTTAACAGGGATGGACAGGATATACAGGATAAGGTAGGGGCGGCCGTCCCGGCAGACCGATTCCCTGATTTAGAATTGAGCGCCGTTGGCGCGGCATATTAATAGCTGTTAGTCAGAATGAATCCCTGAAAGCGAATAATTCTTTTCAAACAGCGTTGTCATTATCTGTTTTCATTGTGGCCAGGTTTTCTGTAAACACTCATCCGATTTTCCGTCAAATTGCTTAAGGCTGTATTGCGATATAAATGTCTTCAGATTTTCCGGCTGCCCATATTCATGCATATGCTTGAGGACGAACATGTCAATGCAAAAGTGATAAGTTGAGTAATACCAGTTTCCGTCAGAGCCTTTAGCTATAAAAATATCCGAGACGTTGTGAGGAGCTCTCTTGCTGCAATGATTTTTATAAATCAGCCATTCTTTATTTTTCATTAATATCAGTTCACCGGAAACCCACCATCCTTCATTATCAATAGTTTGTGCGTTATCGACAGGAACAAATCTCGAAATTTGCTCTGCTATCCATTTCTTATCAATTGCTAAACGGGAAATATCTGAAATTGCCACGTCTTTCCAAGCCCTGCGTGCTTTAAGCGGCAACCAGCTGACGCAAATGTATAACAATGAAATTAATAGAATGATGGAGATAAAAAGTACTGTAAGGTTAATTCTGTTTTTACGCGTCATTGTACAGGCTCACAAGTAATTAGTTTATCTTTATACCGTAACATATTTTAATCACGAGTCAAATTCTTTTATTGGTTTAATCTGTATCTGCATTTTTTCTGATATTTTATTGCGAGCGCTGTTTTTTTCGCTTTATTTTTTGAAAAGTCCGACTAATTTGCTTTGCGTAAGCC
>CAIMFA010000388.1 GCA_903840185.1 uncultured Lentisphaeria bacterium
CAGGAAAGTCCTGGTGAGATTTGAGAAAAAGTCCGCCAATTATGAGGCGCTGCTTCATTTGACAGCATCCATGATAATATATAGAAAACTAGGAGTTATTTACGGATAAGCTCTTAATTTCTCAAATTGCATATTAACATCCAAATTGAAACTGGTTGCGATGTCCTCAAAATGGCGTTATCGCAACCAGTTCCATTATTTTACCCGAGCTTAAATCCTGTCATCCGGCTGCCAGAAAACTTTGCCTTCCAGGGTATCACAACGCGGCAAGCTGATACCGGTAATGCCGCCTTTGACCGGAAAATATCCGACACGCCCGCTGGTAAATAACACATTTACTCCTTTGTTATGACGCTCAAATCCGACCATAAAGTTAGAAGGATGTCCAGCGCTGCCGTAGAGCACATAAACCAGAGGAGATTTTGCTATTCCAAAGTTAGCCGCCGAACCGGCTCCGGCATCGGTCAAATACGCGCACTGGTCCGGCTTTCTGAATTCAGATATTTTCCATGTGGAAGTATATTGAGATCCTTTCGGACGAGTGCCGGCTTTGCCGCGCTGACTCCAGTCGTTGATGAATATATTGCACGAATAAGAATACTCCCAACTCATGAATGTCGAGGATGCACCCAGGCCAAACATAGTGTCGCTTGGGCACAAAAAGGCCATATTCTTAGGCTGTTTACCTTGTCCCCAGTAACCGCGCGCCCCGGTGACATTTGGACTGTTTGTATATGTCATTAACAGAACTTCCGGCTGGTTATTGCCGCCGGCAGTCAATCCAGCCGGCATCCATTCCAAGTTGTCGTTGATGTACATTCCGAGTGCAGTACCGAGTTGTTTTTGGTTGTTTTGACAGGCGGCCTGCCTGGCAGTGCCACGGGCTTTGTTCAGTGCCGGCAGCAGCATTGCCGCCAGAATTGCGATGATGGCGATCACAACGAGGAGTTCGATGAGCGTAAAATTCTCTTTTTCGCGACCTTTTTTCATTTCAGTACCTCCCTTTTTTTGGGTTTAAATAACTATTGTTTTATTGGAATATATTGATTCATAAGCCGCATTCATAAACCTTACCGCCGCCAGCCCGTCAGCTCCGCTTGATTCAATCTTGCGCTGTCCGGTAACTGCCTGATAGAAGCTGTCCAGCCGACCTTCGCCAAACTCCGGACACCCCGGTCCGCCGCCTAACAATAAGCGGTTGGGAGACGGCAGTCCTGAACCAAGCATATAATATGGTTTATTCCAGAAATCGGTGATATATGTTCCTTTAGTTCCAATTGCTTTTATCATGCATTCCAGCGATTTAGGCCAGAACAGCTTGCGGGTCTCGCCGCGTTCTTCCAGGTGCGCATAAGAAGGATTGATGAATATGTTTGTGCCGTTGCTCATTTCAGCGCTGATAGCCGCATGGTCTTCGACCTTGAGGTAATCACGCATATTTCTGGCGGAAACAGCATGAACTTTGGACAGCTCCGCGCCTGTAAACCATCTGGCCAGGTCAAATGGATGCGGATGGTCAGTGATCGCGCCGCCACGGCAGACACTTGATCCCGGACGTACCGGGACAATTTTACCATAGGAAAGCAATGGTTCGCCCCAGTTTGGGTAATAACAGATCGGGCTCTGCGAAATATTGCTGATATAAATGGTATGTATTTTTCCAAGTTTTCCGCTTTCAATCAATTTCTTCAAATACATTATCTGCGGATGAAAATGCAGTTCCAGCTCAACCTGAAGAATCACTTTGTGCCGGCGGCAGGCATCAATCATCGTCCGGCACTCATTCTCATTCATTGACATCACTTTCATGCTGTATATGTGCTTGCCCTGCTCAACAGCGGCCAAAGTATGTTCGCAGTGATGAATATTGTCGCTACCGACCATTACCGCGTCAACATCAGGATGCTTTTTCAGCATATCGTTCATGTCAGTATAATATTTTACTGGCAGCTTGTAAGGCTTGAAAAAATCCTGCGCCCGCTGCAGCCGTTTTTCATCGTGATCACAAACGGCTTTCAAATCAATGAAGTCGGAAGTGGAAAGCTGAGGATAATAGAGCGCGACATGCGGATTGGCTGCACCGCAAATTGCCAATGTCATTTTTTTCATGCTGCACCTCCTGCGCTGACTGCGGCGGCAACCGCCTTTGCCAGCTGTCTGTACGGGATCCCGGAAACCGGCAGGATTTCCCGGTTGCGTATTTTATAGATCATGCGGAAATAAAAATTATCCAGCTCATCACCGCCGTCCCAAATATTGTGTTCAAGAACCGGACGTGCAATACCATCAGCTGTGGCTACCAATGCACCTTCCGCATTAGTGTAACCGTTTAGCGGCAGATTGGATATTGCCCCCTCCTTGCAATATGCATGAATGAAGCGTATCGGATCAAGCGTATCGGCAAGGCATTCGTTGACGTCCAGTTCGGCAATAATATTTTTAGGAAATTTTACAATCCCGAATGCACTGTTAAACCCGGCCGTTTGTTTTATATATATATCCTCCGGTTTCGCATCAGCGACTAAACACGCGATGTCAACAACCTGAGTTAAAAACGATTTACAGAAATCTCCGAACATGCCTTTGCGATGTTTCGGCAGATTCATGCATACTCTGAAAGAAACAAGCTCAGAAGCATTTCCGCTTTTGCAGAAACTGCCGGTGTTCTCAACCATTCCCCAGTAACGCATCGGCAGCGCCGGAATCAATTTTTCTCTGCTCGCCTTGTCCAAATCTGCAATCATACCGGGACTGCCGTCAAGCGCCGGAGCAATGAGAACTGCTTCAGCCTCCTTGATCATGGCATGAAAGTTCTCAGGAAGCACTGACAACGAGGAGAGTTCCAGTAAACTGCCTCGACAGTCAGCAGGCTTATTCGTCATCGGACAGCATTTCATTCCAAGAGCCTCAAAAACCTGAGTTTTAAATTTCGCCTGCGGATCGCCGGACGGCATTAAAACTTTCCTGATTGCCGGCATCGGACAGCTTTTTATCTGTTGCATTTTATTTGCTGCCGGCAGAGGCGGCATTGCAACTTTATTTTTTACCGGTTTTGCACTCATTGTTAAACCTTTACAGACTCTTTATCAGCGGTTTATATTTTTTCAGATAAGCGGCATTTTTCTGATCTCCGCCCGGGGCATTGGCGCTGTTCCATACCGGAGGCGTAATTCCGCGCTCCACACACAGCCGGACAGTTTCGATTTCCAGCAGATGCGCAATGGCAAAGTCCACCACATTGGATACCGGCGCGATCGGAGTCGCAAATCCCGGGACATTCACGATCGCGTCGCCTACCGGATTGTAATCATCAATGCAGACATCCGCTATATCAAACAGATTTTTTCTGGACGGATGCCGGATGAAGTGTTCCGGCGGCATTTCATTCTGCCAGCAGGAGCTGGAAACAGCAATGATTTTGACGCCGCGTTCCTTAGCTTCCATGGCGGCGTCGATGGTCGCCGCGTTGATGCCGATATTATGGAAAATAATCAGCAGGTCATCCTGCTGCAAATCGTAATATTTCATGATGGAGCGACCGTAGTTGACGCAGCGTTCCAGCTCAAGATATTTCAGCGCCTGATTGAATACCGACAGCCCGGTCTCCATGATCGGATTGATGTTGCTGAATCCGCCGGCGCGGAAGAACATTTCGCCCATCACCAGAGTGGTGTGACCGCCACCGCCGTAAACGCTGATCAGCTTGTCCGCGGCAATAGCGTCCGCCATTAACCGGGCTGCGGCTTGAATGTTATCCGCCTGTTCTTCTTTCACCCGGTTAATATTCGCAAACGCTTTTTCTATATATCCGAAATCGTTCAGCATAAGCAACCTCCATTAATAAATTATTTTTTAACCTGACTGAACATCCATTTGAACATCTCTTTATCCTTGAAAGCAAAATCCCATGCGTTGTGCTTGACTTCAGGATATTCGGTGAATTGCGGATTGCCACCGCATTTTTTTACGGCTTCAATCATGACGCGAGTCTGTTCGACCTTCACCGTCGGGTCCATAGTACCATGAAAAGCCCATATAGGAATAGCGGCAATTTTGCCAGCCTGCGCAACATCACCGCCACCGCAAACTGGTACAGCAGCTGCAAAAGTGCCTGGCATACGGCTGATAATTTCCCAGGTTGCGTAGCCGCCCAGAGAAGGTCCGGCAACATATACCCGTTTAGTATCAACTGGATAGTCTCTTATGGTGGCCTCAACAATTTTCATTGCCATTCCCATTGAAGATGCCGGTTCTTTCGGCATGACATATTTACCGGGTTCGTATGAGACCCCTGCCGGGTCTTTATACGGTATCCATCTGTTCCCTTCAGGACACTGCGGTGCCAGCACAAAACATGGATTTTCCCGCTGAATATCCGTTGTGGTGAAACTTTTTGCCAGCGTCAGTTGTTTCTTATTATCATTGCCAATGCTGCCGGAGCCATGCAGATAAACAACCATCGGATACTTGCGCCCCGGCTCTAATTTTGCCGGAATGTACAGGCGATAAGGCAAACTCTTGTCGCCTTCTTTCCAAAGAAACCCTTGAAATCCGTCGATAACGTCCTGCGCCGGTTTAACAACATTATCTTCAACAGCACAAAGCATAGATGGTTCAAATACCGCAACCAGCATGAATATAAATGCACATTTGAAAATATTTCTCATAATCTTTAACTTAGCTTTATTTTGCGGATTTATGTTTTTTCTTCAAAAGCCGTTTATAATTTTCGCCAATGCGGTCCCATAATTTCAAAGCGTCAGGAGCAGCAAGTACGGTGCCGTACCCGCCACGATATGTCCAGGCGGCAATCCTGTCCACGCCCAGGCTTTCATATAAATCTGCAATACGATCAATCTGGGCAAAATCTTTGGGTTGTTTATAATAGCCCATAAGCCAGCGTTCCGATTTTTTCCCATATTTCCGGGCAATTTCAACAGTACGCCTGGTGATATGTTCAAAAAATGCTTCGGGCAGTTCCCAGGCGATGATGGTCGTTGAAAACACGTCAAAATACGGACATGCCCCGACCATATCCCAGTTGTCATAGCCGCGATGCTCTGTAACATAATAGCTGTTCAAAGTAGCATGAACACAGCAGGTGATTTCAAGTTCCGGCTTCAGTTCTTTCAGCTTTCTGGAAGTAGTTTCCAGAATAACCATGGCCTCGCGCCAGCGGAACTGCTTCACATCATCGGACATTATCTTCGGCATCTCATAGCCGTAATATTCCTGGAATTTCTTCATGCATACCGGACAGCGGCATGACCAGTCATCAGCGCAGCCGCCGGTAATCGAAGCATAGGATTTAGGCAGCGCGTAATGCGGCTCGTCCCAGAAGAAACCGTCAGCACTGGTCTCCTGTGCCAGCGTCAGACAGAAACACTGAAAATAATCACGGAAAGAATTGGTGTTGAAACATGCATTTACCAGCTTTTCGCCGGTTAAAGCCGAAACCTGGCGGTTCTCGGTATTATTCTGAAGAAACAGGCTCACCTGCTCCCCGCCGAAGTATTTGCCGATACCCCACGGATCCAGCAGCACGCGCAGACCCAGTTCATGCGCTTTATCCACAATTTTGGGAATATTCGGACGCCAGAAGTCAAAATCAAACTCGGTCACCGCCAGAATCACCGTTGTGCATCCGTGCGCCGCCATCTCTTTGAAATCAGTCTCGGCGTGTTCCACATAGTTCAGGCCGTAGTAACTTACTGCTGTTTGTGTTATAGCCATTTTTTATCCTGTTTTTAAACTAGTTGATATGCATAATCATGCGTTGCGAATTCCGGATGCTTATTTGCCTCGATATCCTCGGTGCTTTCTCTGATGACCAGATTTGGCTCCAGGAAGCACGAGAACTGCTTGCTGTTGTCTTCGTTGCTGATCTTACGTTTGAGGCGCTCCACCGCGATCTGGGCCATATCCGAGATCGGATATGCCACGGTCGTAAGCGAGGGCATCATGGCCGAGGCAACCGGCAGATTGTCGAACCCGCAGATGCCCACATCGTCCGGAATCTTCAGCTTTAATTCCCGGCAGACCCGCAGCAGTTTTGCCGCCAGCAGATCATGGAAGCAGAATATCGCAACAGGTTTGGCCGCTCTTGTCAGCATTTTTTTCAATTCCGGCGTTGCATCGTCAAAATTCTTCGGGTCGGCTTTAACGATATTTTCCGTCTTAACGCCGTATCCCAATTCCTCCAGCTCCGCAATATATCCGCTGAATCTGGGATTGGGATGAAACTGGTTCAGTCCGAAATAACCGAAGTTGCGGTAATGGTTGCTGACAAAATGATTTGCAACCATTCTGCCGGCGTTAAAGTTGTGTACCAGCACCGCGTCAGCATCCGAACCGTCCGGGCGGCGGCCGACCAGAATATATGGAGTATGCAGGGACGCATAATACTGGGCAGACAGGTCATCCTGCACCGGGCAGATGATTATACCGGCGACTCCGGCATTCTGGAACATTCCTATGATTTCCTTCTCGCGTTGAAAATCATAATTGCTACTGGCCATCATCAGCTTAAAACCCGCCCGACCGGCGGACAACTCCACTTCTTTGGCTAAAATCGCAAAAAAAGGGTTTTCCAGATTGGTTACCACTAAACCGATCAGATTATCTTTCACGTTCGATTGCTGATGAGCTAATCGCGAGGTATCGGCCAATTCATGCTTGTTGCCTTTAAGTACAACAAAACCGTCTTCTTTCAATAGCATCATTATTCGTTGGGCAGTCTTCAAAGACACCCCGCGGGTATCGGCAATAGCGCGCACGGAAATGAAATAATCACCAGGAACTCCAAATTTCCCGGACAAAATGTCATTTTTCAGTTCCTCTTTTACTCGCAGTGCCTTTGGCAATTGATTTATCAGCGCAGTATTCATCAATGGTTGCCCTTTTGCTATCTTGTTATACTTAAGTATAACGCTTATTCTAAATAAAGTCAATACCTTGATTAAAATAATCAAAAAATAATATTGATTTTTTCAGTTAAACATAGAAATATTCAGGAACTTCAAAAAGCGTGGACAGCGGCAGCGTGGCCGCGCCGATGGCATCGACTAATTCAAGTTTTGAAATATAAATCTCGGTTTTCTCATAACTGCCGGGTACACAGTGTTTTTTCATTTCGCAGTTGATATGGGCAATAAGCGGTTCGCCGAAGAAATTTACCACCGATCCGGTAAGGATAATTACTTTAGGACACAGAATATTAACTACCGCCGACAACCCCATCCCCAGACGGGTACCGGTTTCAGACAGCAGTTCATTGTATTTTTTCTGCGGAATCATGCCCTGCCGGAAATAGCACAGCCGTTCAATCGGGGTACTGCAGGCGGCATTAATATATTCAAGAATGGTTTTCTCCGAAGCGTAAGTCTCCAGGCAGCCGCGGTTACCGCAGCGGCATTTTCTGCCGCCGGGTTCAATGGCGAGATGCCCGATCTCGCCGGCATACTGCCCTGCCCCTTTATAAAGGCGGCGGTTATTGATAATACCGGCACCGATACCGCCGGAAACTTCGACACATACGAAATCATTGTAGTTGCGTCCGGTTCCAAACCATTTTTCCGCCAGTGCGATGGATCGTGATTCCTCCTCGAAATACAATGGCAGATTAATGAATTCAGCAAAAACATTGCGAAAGTTGATGCCGTTGAACGCCGGAATATTGACCGATTCAACAACCGTGCCATTGGCCAGGTCAAGAATACCGGGCATGCAGATGCCGACACCGTAAAATGGCGGCTTCCGGGATGACAGTATCTTGAAAATATTTTTCACCGCGCTGATGATTTTATCCAGACTTGAATAAAACGGATACTCCTCTTCATGCGAAGCCTCGATCCTGCCGTAAAGGTCCATCAGCACGCCGCGGGAAAAATGCGGGGCGATGTAGATTCCAATCACATATTTCTCCCTGAATTCAAGCATGGTGAAAGGCCGGCCGGAAACATTGTCCTTCTTGCCTGCTTCTTCAATCAAACCCTCATGGAGCAGTTCGGTAACGAAATTCGTGATGCTCTTTTTGTCCAGATCTGTTTTTTCAGCAATCTGAGAACGGGCAATAGGTTTGTTCTCCCGGATCGCGTTCAAAATCTTAGTCCGGTTGATAATCTTTATCAATGAATGATTTTTAAGCTGCAACTCTCCAGGCATCGCTGTTTACTCCATAATGAATTCAATCGATAATTTTGTTAAACTAAACTGCTTATAAATAAATTCAAACGTTAATTGTCTATCCGTTAAATGATTTTCTTCCCAGTCTTCGCCTTTATACGGTATCTGGCTGGAGAAATGCCGTAATACTTTTTAAACAGATGATAAAAACGGCTCAAACTCTGAAAATTAAGATCATAGGAAATCGCACCAATCTCCTCATTGCTGTCGGCCAGCAGTCTGGCGGCATAGTTTATCCGCAGTTCATTGATGAATTCAGTCGGCGATTTGTCCAGGTAGCGGCGGAACGATTTGCACAGGTGTTCCGGGGTGCAGCAGGCCAGTTTCTGCATTCGCTTCAAACCTTTTATGAAATTTTCCGGGTTGCGCATTTTCTGGCACAGCTCATCCAGCCAGTCCGGAACGCGCTGCTCGGTCAGCGTATAGTTTTCGTCAAGGAAATACTGGGTAAACAGGTCGGCCAGCAATATTTTGATCTTGATTTTTCTGGCTGAAGGGGTCAGACCGGCGGCATTGATCGAAAGCATCCTGGTGCTGAGCTCGTTAGCCTCATGGCCGTCGAGCAGAAAAGTAGGCGGCAGCACCGAGGCGGTGAATTTCTGCAAAAAAGTGTCTTCTTCAAGGTAGCGGCTTAAAGTCAGGAATAATTCGAGCTGAAATGCCAGAAAAATCATTTCACACGGCGATTCTTCCGCCGGCTCGAAACCATGGATATCAGTCGGCCGGACAAACACCAGCGAATCCTGAGTCAGCAACTGCCGCTCCCCGTTGGCACGGTGATATATTTTGCCGTTCAGAACCAGGATGATTTCCGCGAATTCGTGACTGTGCGGAACAGTGCCGGACACCGGCAGCGAATGGTAGTTGATATTACCGCCGGACGGGATCAGCGCCGGAGTACGGCCGCGGTTCCAGGTGACGGAGTGGAATGAAACGCTGGCACCGATGGTTTCCTCAATAAAATTGTCCAGTTCCAGTTCTTTAGCTTTCATTTATTCATTTCCATAATAAATGCAGGTTTTATTCGATAAAATGTTAATATAGAGCAAAAACTAATAAAGGAAAACAAGAATTTGAGAATATTTGAGTTAAAATATACATATATAACAAATATTTTTCTCCCAAAAAATAACAAGGAGTGGAAAAAATGACAGATTTCGAAGCCCTGAAAAAGGCAGTAATGTCCGGAAAGAGAAATGATGTGGCCGCCATTGTGCAGTCCGCAATCGACGCCAAGGAAAATATCGGCGACATTCTCGACAAGGGTATGATTCCCGCAATGCGTGAAATCGGCGACCGCTTCTCCAAGAACGAAGTGTATGTTCCCGAACTGCTGATTGCCGCCCGCGCCATGCAGGCCGGCCTGGCCCTGATCGAACCCCTGCTCGCCGCCAGCGGCCGCAAATCCATGGGCAAGATCGCTATCGGAACAGTTAAAGGCGACCTCCATGATATCGGTAAGAACCTCGTGGCAATCATGCTCAAGGGCGCCGGTTATGATGTTATTGACCTCGGCGTAAACTGTGACGTGGAAAAATACAAAGGCGCACTGGAACAAGGCGCACAGATTCTCGCCTGCAGCGCGCTGCTGACCACCACCATGCCTTACATGAAAGAAATCGTCAATGCTTTCAAGGGCAAAGCCAAGATCATCATCGGCGGCGCTCCGGTAACTCAGGCATTCGCTGATGAAATCGGCGCGGACGGTTACAGCGATGACGCCAACGGCGCTGTGAAGCTCGTTGACAGCATCCTGAAATCCGCCTGATATTTTAAGTAATATCCACTCAAAACTTCCGGAGCAATCCGGAAGTTTTGTTCTATTAAGCCTCTTTTCTATCTCTAATCGCGGGACTTTGCGGCAATGCTGGTTAAACTTGAAAATCATAAGACGGTATCCATTAAAGCTGAAAACGGCGGTAAATCGCTGGCGCATCTGCTGCGCGACGCCGGGATGCCGCTCGATCTCCGCTGCTCCGAAAAAGGCACCTGCGGCAAATGCGAAGTCATGCTGGAGAGCGGTTCCTTCCTGATTGAGAAAAATCAAATTGACGTACTGCCCGGCCATCCAATTATCGCCAAAGCCTGCCGTTCCGCCGCGTTGAAAGACGACTGCGTGATCATGGTGCCGGCAAAAGCCATGGCCGCGGGCGGCATTCAAAGTTCGCATCAATATAAAGTTAAAGCGCTGGCGATCAATTCCTCCGTCCGCGGACTCTCCGCCGCGATTGATATCGGCACCACGACCGTCGCGGTCTCCCTGGTGGATTCCGAACGCGGCAGAATCATCGGCTCCGCTTCCAATTACAACCGCCAGATCCACTACGGCGACAACGTCATTTCCAGAATTGCTTTCGCTGATGAATCGAAAGAGAATCTGCGTACCCTGCAGCAGTGCGTTATCGCCGACACCATCAATCCGCTCATCCGCGATATCTGCGGGAAAGCCGGGATCTGCGAGAAGGAAATCAAACAGGTCAGCATCGCCGGCAACACCGTGATGACGCACCTGTTTTTTGCCATTTCGCCCGCCAGCATCGGCGTCATGCCGTTTGAACCGGCGGTTAAAGTTTTTCCAGTAGTAAAGGCCTCGACGCTGGGGATTGCCGCCAATCCGGACGCTCCGGTGATCGCCGTGCCCGCCGCTTCCGGCTATATCGGCGGCGATGTTGTAGCCGGGGTGGAAGTCTCCGGCATCCGGAATAATTCCGGAATTTCCGTACTGCTGGACATCGGCACCAACTGCGAAACCGTGCTGTTCGACGGCACAAAGCTTTTTTCCTGCGCCTCGGCTGCCGGACCGGCCTTTGAAGGTGCCGGCATCGGTTGCGGCTGCCGGGCGGCCGCCGGCGCGATTGAACGCATCACCTTCGACAGCAGTCTGGATTTTCAGATTTCCGTTATCGGAAATGTGCAGGCGACCGGCATCTGCGGCTCGGCCATGATCGACTTCGTCGCCGAATCCAGAAACTGCGGCCTGCTCAATGAAATGGGACGCTTTGACCTGCAAATGCTCGAAAAAGCAGGCAAGCTGATGAAACTCTCCGGCGGCATCAACGCCTGCCGGATCAGTTCCGGACCGGACGTTTACATCTCCGAAAAGGATATTGAACAGATATTGAAAGCCAAATCGGCGGTTTACGCCGGGCTTCAGACCCTCTGCGGAACTCAAAACTGTAAATTCAGCGACATCACCAAGCTTTATCTGGCAGGCGGGTTCGCCCAGTATATCAACGTGGACAATGCCATAAAGATCGGCATGCTGCCTGCGATAGAACTTGACAAGTTCGACGTTATCGGCAACAGTTCTCTCGCCGGGGCCGTCCTGAACGCCATCGACCTGGACGCCGCGCCGCGCATGCTGAAGATATCTAAAAATATCCAGGACATAGTTCTCAACACCGTCCCCGAATTCGAGTACAACTACATCGATGCCCTGATGCTGCCGTAAGCTGCCGGCGCGGGAACCACGGACACAACAGACGCCACGGACACAACGGACGGCAGTACAAACCCGGCAACAGTCCGCACTCCGAGGTTTTAGAGAGCCTTTGAACATGGCTGGTATCATTTTTATTGTATTGCCCGTCTATTCTTCAGCAGCCGCTGACGCTCCTTTCTGGACATCCTGGAAAGCAGCCGCGCAGAGGCTATCTCGCCCATGCGGCCATTATATAGCCCGGATGCAACGGGCGGACAACCGTCCGACTCCGAGGAATTAGAGAGTCTTTGAGCAGAGTCGTTTTCATTTGTTCCAGATTTCCACTTTTCTTGCTTTTCTCGCTTTCCACTTTTCTCGCTCTCCCCGCTCTCCGAGGAATTAGAGAGCCATTGAATAGGCATATCATCTGTTTTTTCTGCTTTATCCCCATTCTTCTCATTACTCCCATTCTTCCCATCGCCTTTCCCCGCCCCGCCCGACTCCGAGGAATTAGAGAGTGCCTGAGCAGACATATTATCCAGCCAGTATTTTATCGCCTTCAAATTCGGCGGCAGCTGGCGTTCGGTGCATTTGCGAAAATCGCCGTCGCGATAACTCTGGGTGACCACGGTGCATTGCCCCAGTGCCAGCGCCA
>CAIMFA010000389.1 GCA_903840185.1 uncultured Lentisphaeria bacterium
ATTGCATTCCATAAAGTTGATAAAGATTGAAAAAACATTTTAACCACAGAGAATAAACAGGAATGGACAGAAAGAAAATCGTTAAATAACTGGCTTGCAATGCCGGGGCGGACGGGGTGAAAGAAAAAACTTCGAAAAAAGAGTTTCTTTGCGGATTTGGTTTCCGGAGAAACAGTGATTATATTACGGCATGGAACGGCATTGGATTTGCTGTCTGAAGGCCGTAATAGTGTGGATTTTTTTCTTAACTTGCTGTATAATAGTATATTACAGTCCGAATTAACGGATTATTGATTAATGTCGTTGTTAGAAGTAGAAAAACTTTCCATCGAATTTAAAACCGACGGGCGCTGGCTGCCGGTAGTCAGCGATGTATCTTTCAAGGTTGACCCCGGTGAAGTGCTGGCGCTGGTCGGCGAAAGCGGTTGCGGAAAAAGCGTGACCTGCATGTCTCTGGCGAGGCTGCTGCCGCAGCAGCAGGCCAGATACGCTTCCGGCAAAGTGAAATTCATGCACCGCGGACAGGCGTATGATACGCTGAACATCCCGGTGAAACAGCTCCGGGAAATCCGGGGTGCCGGAATCGCCTATATTTTTCAGGAGCCGTCAGTCTCGCTTAATCCGGTATTCCGGATCGGCGACCAGATTGCCGAAGCGATCTGCCTGCATCAGCCGGAAGAGGAAAATGTCCGGGACCAGGTGATAGAGCTGCTGCGCCGGGTGGGCATCTCCGATCCGGAACGCCGGATCAGGTGCTATCCGCATGAAATGAGCGGCGGCATGCAGCAGCGCGTGATGATTGCCATGGCGCTGGCCAGCAATCCGGAACTGCTGGTGGCGGATGAACCGACCACCGCGCTGGACGTTACGATCCAGGCGCAGATACTTGAACTGCTGGGCGAAATCAGGGAACAGCGGAATATGGCGATAATACTGGTCACACACAATCTTGGAATTGTCGCGGAACTGGCGAGCCGGGTGGCGGTCATGTATGCCGGGCATATGGTTGAAGCCGCCGCGACCGGAACGCTGATGAAGAATCCGGCGCATCCCTACACCCGCGCCCTGCTGGCCGCGGTGCCGAAGCTTAAATCCCGCTCGGAGCGCTTAACCACGATTCCGGGCATGGTTCCGACGCCGGCAAATTATCCGAAAGGGTGCCGTTTTTACGGAAGATGCGCCGTGGCCGCCGCCAAATCTGTGGAAGAGCAGGCGCTTTGCGCGAATTCCGTGCCGGAATGGGAGAATATCGGGAAAGAACACTACTGCCGCTGCTGGTATAAGAATAATAAGGATCGCGCAGATGAATAAGTCACTGATTCCGCTGCTGATTGTTCTGGCTACAGTCGTTCTGATGACTGTGGTCATTATCAATACCCGCACGATCAAGCAGACCGAGCGGGGCAGAATAAGCAGCTTGACTTCAGATGAATCGGATATCAAACTCAGCCCCTACAATAATATAGAGAAAACCGCCCCCCATACCCGTCCGTCAAAGCGGGTGCAGTATCAGGAAAAAACAGAAGTTCAGAAACTGCTCAAACAGGCCTACGCGGAAATAGACGCCGGCAATACGTCCGCCGCCGAGAATAAAGCCAGAAATGTGCTGGTTTTCGAGCCGAATAATTATGACGCGATGGCTCTGCTCGGGAAAATTCTTTATTCCGAACAAAAATATGACCATGCCGAAGTGATATACCGCCGCATGGTGGAACTGCACAAGAACGACCCGACGGTTTATAACAATCTCGGCCAGTCTCTGGCGAAACAGAATAAATTTGACGAAGCGATTAAGCAGATGAGCGTTGCTGCGGAACTTGACCCGGAATCGCCGTTTATCTCGCTCAACCTTTCCGGCATGTACTCCGCAAAAGGCGAAAAGGAGAAATCCATAAAGCTTTTCCGGAAAGCCTCGGAAGCCCTGGGCGACCAGATCATTCCGATTTCATACGACCCGACATTAAACAATATCCGGAACGAGCCTGAATTTAAACAAATTATCAAAGAAGCCAGGACTTTGAAAATCGTTCCCGCGGAAAAAGCCGCGACGCCTCCTGCAAAAATAGATCCGGCCACCAAACTTCAACTAAACTCCAGTTTACCGCAATGAGCAAAATCAGAGTCCTTCCGGAAAGTATCAGCAATCGAATCGCCGCCGGTGAAGTCATTGAACGCCCGGCTTCCGTCGTCAAGGAGCTCGTCGAAAACGCCATTGACGCCGGAGCGGAAAAAATCTGTGTTGAGATAGAAAAAGCCGGAGTGCGGCTGATCCGCGTCACCGATGACGGTTCCGGTATGGATGCGGACGACGCCCTGCTGTGCTTGGAACCGCACGCCACCAGCAAAATCGCCCAGGAAAGAGATATTGAACGCATCGTCACGCTGGGTTTTCGCGGTGAAGCGCTCCCCAGCATTGCGTCAGTATCCCGTTTCTCGCTGAAAACCCGTCAGCGCAGCGCGATGGAGGGTAACGAGGTAATTGTTCAGGGTGGCAAATTCATCAAGACCGCACCCGTCGGATGCGCGCCAGGAACGGAAATGACGGTTAAAGATCTATTTTTTAACACTCCCGCCAGAAAGAAATTTCTCAAAACTGAAGCGACTGAAGAAAAACACATTGAAGATATGCTGTATATGCTGGCTCTACCGTATCCGCAGATCACCTTTGAACTGTTTATTGACGGCAAATGTATTTTTTCATCGCCGGCTCACGACACGCTGCTGCCAAGGCTGAAAACTTTTTTCGGCAAAGCGTTTGTCGACGGGGTGCTGCCGGTCGGCTATTCGTCAGAAGACGTCAAAATCACCGGTTTTATCGCCATGCACGGCTTAAACCGCAATACCCGCCGGGAGCAGCGGACATTCGTCAACGGGCGCGGCGTGGAATCCGTCACTCTGTATCAGGGTATTCGCGAAGGCTACGGCAGTCTGGTGGAGAAAGGACGTTTCCCGCCGGTGGTATTGTTCATCTCACTTGATCCAGGACTGGTTGACGTCAACGTTCATCCCGCCAAAAGGGAGGTTCGTTTCAGAAACGAACGTAAACTTGCATTTGATCTGGCCGAAGCCGTGCGTACCGCGCTCAGGCTGACACCGGCGCCGTCAATTACCGTTGATCCGTCAGTTTCGCTTAAATCCATGCTCGACGGGGCGGACGTCAGTTACGAAATCAGACAGGCGGAACATCCGGCGTTTGATTTTCAGGAAGAAAATCCTCAGCCGAAAGCATTTCCATCTATCCGTGTGCCCCGGATGTATCCGGCAAACGGACAGCAATCAGAAAAGAATGACGAAGAAATGACGGAATCTCGCGTCAGCAACGAGTTGTTTGAAGAGCGTGAGAACCCTGTCCAGCCGCTGAAATTTCCGGAACAGACATCTTCCGTGCCGGAACTGCCGGGCAGCGGACCGTTGAAAATCATCGGCATTCTGGACAATACCTATATTCTGGCATCCGGCGCCACCGGGCTGATCATCATCGATCAGCATGCCGCGCATGAACGGGTGATGTTTGAAAAACTTTTAAAAGGCGCGTCGCCGGACAGTCCGGCGCAGAAACTGCTGCTGCCTGTTAACTTGGAGTTGTCGCGGGCGGAAGCGTCATTTATTAACAAGAATGCTGAAACATTGAAATTGCTGGGGTTTGAAATAGATCCATTAAGCAGCAACACCGTCATGGTCAGCGCGATTCCGTCGTCAATCCGTCAGGAGAATATCGGCGGTTTAATCCATGATATTATCTCCGACCTGACCGAAAATGGCGCATCCAGCCCCAAGGCCAATCTGGAAGTGCTGGCGAGAGCCGCCTGCGTTGCAGCAGTGAAATCACATGACCATTTAACTTCAGGCGAAGCATTGAGTCTGCTGCACCAGATGTCCCGGTGCGAACTGCCGTTCTCCTGCCCTCACGGCAGGCCGACCATCATCAACATTTCCATCCGTGAACTGGAAAAGCGTTTCGGCAGAAAGTAATTTTTTGTTGTGATCATGATGATTAAAGCCGGTTTGAATTACGGCGCAGGTAGATGGCTATTTCAGGTTTGAGCATCATGCCTTGAGCAACCCGGAGTACCATTGCCGTGAAATCATCCGGTTCGGCGGTAAATTCGTATCCGTTGAGTTCAAGAAAAACCAATCCAGCCATTGCTCCAACTCGTTTGTTCCCATCGACGAAGGGGTGGTTCTGCACCAGATGGAAAAGATATGCCGCCGCCATCTCATGAATTGAAGGATGCAGAAAAGTTCCGCCGAATGTGGCTGACGGCATACTCAAGGCGGATTTAAGCAAATTAACGTCACGCAAACCCGGAGAGCCGCCAAAATTCTTAATCTGGTAGTTGTGGATTTCGATGATTTCCGCCAAAGTTAAGAAAATGGCGTCCATCTATTATTTTGCCAGTTCTATAAACGATTTTGCATAACGTTTGCCGATTTTTCCCATGGCATCCCGGAATTTCTTCTGATGCGCTTCGTCCCTGACAGGGGTCAGCAGCAGAGATTCGCCATCAGTGATAATCTCAAACGGCGTCTCAAGCGTGGCATTCAGAAGCTCAAGAATGGGACGCTCAATAACCAGCGCCGCACTATTGCCGTGTTTGGTCAAAGTTTTTATCATAATTCCACCCTCTTTTATGTTATCACATTGTTACTACTAAGATACAACGCACTCTTTAAAAAGTCAAGAACAGCAGATTATTGAGATTGAGTTATACTCTGCACGATTGAAAATTTAAGAATAGACGAGAAGGATTGTGGATTGGATTTTTTCGATCCGACCGACAGGCGATATGAATACCGCCGGAAGAAGGAACTGAAAAAGACGGCCGCAAGACGCTAGCCGCAAAGCGGTTGCGATCTTTCGAGTTTGGATTCGCACTCTTCGAGGCCTTTGATACCCAGGTATCGGCAACCTTTCAGAATACGAACCAATTCTCAAAATTTTCGCAATCTATTTTAAATTTTCAGCCGTGAAGAGTATAACTCCGGAATTTACCGTGCATTATGGCGCACCAAACGCAATCAATGCTCATTACCGCTGTAAAACGTTCATCGCGAGGGGAATAATTTTCAGATATTTGCGGAACTCAGCTTGAAATCAGGCGCGGTAAAATTATATTGTTTCCCGTGTGTTTTCTGTTGTTTTTCAACAATTTAGTAAATAAACAGTAAGATTTTCTAAGGAGACAAAAATGAAAATTCTTCACGACAAAGACGCAAACTTACGCTATCTCAGCGGTAAAACTGTTGCCGTTATCGGTTACGGCAGTCAGGGCAGCGCTCAGGCGCTCTGCATGAGAGATTCCGGCGTCAACGTAATTATCGGTTCAATCAAAGATGCGTCTTACGACAAGGCGAAAAAAGACGGTTTCGAAGTGATGGATGTCTCTTCAGCCGCCAAGAAAGCCGACATTATCCACATTCTCCTGCCGGACGAATTCCATGCTCCGGTATATGAAAAAGACATCAAGAAACACATGAAAGCCGGCAAGGTGCTCTGCTGTTCACACGGTTTCAATATCGTTTATAAAGAAATCGTCCCGCCGGCCGATGTCGACGTGATCATGGTTGCTCCGAAGAGCCCGGCCACCGAAGAGCGCAAGGCGTTCCTCGAAGGCTTCGGCGTTCCCGGACTGGTCGCCGTCAAACAGAATGCCAGCGGCAAAGCGCTGAAAATCGCGCTGGCGATGGCCAAATCCATGGGTTTCACCCGCGCCGGATGTCTGGAATGTACTTTCGAACAGGAAACCTATGAAGACCTGTTCGGCGAACAGAACGTCCTCTGCGGCGGCCTGGTTGACCTGATGAAATACGGATTCGAAGTTTTGATCGAAGCCGGATATCCCCCGGAAATGGCTTATTTCGAATGCGTGCATGAAGTAAAACTGATCGTTGACCTGGTATTCGAAGGCGGCATCCAGAAGATGAACGCCGTTATCTCCAACACCGCCGAGTGGGGTGAATATGTCAACGGACCGAGAATCATCACTCCCGATGTCAAAGAGCGCATGAAAGAGTCGCTGAAAGATATCGAAAGCGGCAAGTTCGCCAAAGTATGGCTGAAAGAAGCCAGAGGCGGCGCCAAGACTCTCCTGGCCAAGCGCAAAGAACTGGGCAAACACCCGGTCGAGATCGTAGGCAAACAGATCCGCGAGCTCTTCGAAAAGAAGTAATTCTTTTCCATATAGTTTCCACAATAACCCCTGCCCCGAAAAGCAGGGGTTATTTTTTTGCAGAAAATCCAGTATCCATTAAATTAGCCGCCAAGGCACGGAGAAGCCATTTTACATTTTCTTTACCCCTCTTCATGGATTCGGATATACCATGCTTACAGTTCGTTCTAAAGCGCAGCAGGTCACAATCCGGGTAAGAGATTGAAATGCAATTATAGATCAATGAGGAATATATAAATATATGATTCAAGCAGACATTAATTTTTTATTGCATTCAAGTAAGTGCGGGAAGTCTTGAGATAAGATTAAGAAGAAAAATGGTACGCCCAGGAGGACTCGAACCTCCGACCCAATGATTAAGAGTCAGTTTTGAGCACC